>NZ_JAGQBV010000054.1:0-13941 GCF_024345815.1 Cyanobium sp. HWJ4-Hawea
CGGGCTTGGCGGCTGGAGGGGGCTTCAGGCATGGGGTGGATCGTAGGAAGCGGTGAAGGGCAGTTCCCCGTTTACAGCTTCGATTTCCAGGCCCATTTCGATGTTGGCTCCCGGCAGCCAGCGACGCAGGATTGCATCGAATTGCGGTTCAAACCAGGCATGCAGGCTGGTGCGCGGCTCAGCCACAAAGCCGCGGCGCCTCTTGTGGCTACCGCCAGCCCCTGGATCGAACTGGCGAATGCCGCGGGAAATCGCCCAGGCGATCGGGGCGTAGTAACAAACCTCAAAGTGCAGGCAGTCGATTTCCATCTCACTGCCCCAGTAGCGGCCCCAAAGCTGGTCGGGGGTGTGGACGCAAAGCGACATCGCCACGGGTTCCTGGGGATCGCCAAGGTGGGCACTGAACAGCACCAAGTTGGCCCTTAGATCCGCTGTGGAGGAGGTAAAAAACTCTTCGGTCAGGTACTTGCTGCCCCAGGCACCCCAACGGCTGCAGTGCTGGCCGTAGAAGTAATGCATGCGCTCCATTAGCGCCGGGGTGATTTCTTCGCCCACCACCGGGCTGACCTGCAGGCCCGCCGCGGCCACGGCCTGGCGTTCCCGCTTGATGTTGCGGCGCTGGTTGGCATTGAAACTGGCCAGATAGCCGTTGAAATCTTCAAAACCGGGATTGACCCATTGGCTTTGCTGGTTCACCCAGGGGGCCCAGCCGGAGGCCTCCACCAGGGGCTGCCAGGCCGGATCCACGTAGAGAAAATTGCAGCTCAAGAGCCTCTGCTGCCGGCAAAAGGCCTCCACCTGCTGGAGCATCAGGGCCGTGATTTCGGCCGGGTCTTCGGAGGGGTCGATCAGGAAGCGATAGCCCTGGACGGGGCTGAGCGGGCTCATCCCCACCAACTTCGGGTAGTAGCGCAGGCCCAGCTGGCCGGCGAGTTGGGCAAAGCTCTGGTCGAAGACAAATTCGCCGTAGCTGTGGCCCTTGAGATAGAGCGGTGCTGCTGCAATCAGCTGTTCGCCGCGCCAAAGCCCCAGATGGCAGCTCTGCCAACCCTGGCGCGGCACGATGCTGCCACTGGCCTCCAGTTGGTGCAGCCAGCGCCAACTAAAAAACGGTATTCCCGCAGCCAAACAATCCCAGGTGGCCTCGGGAAACTCGACCATGGAGGAATGCCAGCGGGCCTCCAGCACACAGGGCGGTCAACGAACCGCAAAACTAACCAGAGTGCCTGGGCCATGGCGGCCTTTATTTAGATGCGCCCCCCTGCCCCCTGGCTGACAGGAAACCTGATCGGAATTGTCCTGGCCCTGCAGGGGCCGGCCCAGGCGGGGCTGCTCCTACCGGTGCTGCAGCTGATGCGGCCCCAGTTGGAGGCCAAGCTGACCAAGGTGTGTGTGGAGAAGGGTTCGGCTGGGAATGGGGCCCTGGCGGCCAAGCTGCAATCGCCCTGCCAGCAACTGGCCAAACCAACCAGCGCCTGCCTGGTGGAGGAAACCGATGCCACTGGCCACAGCCTGGGGGTGATCTCCGAATTGATCCAGGGCCAATTCGGCAGCCAGAGCGAGCTGGTGGTTAAGCGCTGTCTGGCCAAGATGTTGGGCCTGCCGGCCGACAGCCTCAACGAGGTGCCGCTGCTGGAGCTGGCTACAGGCTTCAACAAAACCAAGCCCTAGGCCCAGCCAAGCCCTAGGCCCGCCGGTAGCGCAGGAGCAATTCTTCTCCGCCAAGGGGCCTGTGCTCAACCAGGCGCCAGCTGCTGCCGCCAGGGGCCTCCCCCCCCTGCCAGGGGATCCAGCCATGGGGACCGCCCAGCAGGGAGGGGCAGAGGGTGAGCTGGAGCTCGTCGATCCACTGCCCCGCCAACAGCTGGCTGGCCACCTGGGCCCCACCCAGGACCACCAACCGCTCGAGGCCCGCTTGCCAGCAGCCGGCCCACAGATCCGGCCAAGGGCCCAGGGACCAGTGCCGCTGAAATTGCCCGTTGGCTGGGATTTCCAGGCCTGGGGGCACCAACAGCCAGCGCTCCAGGGGCTGCTGAAAAAAGGGCAATTCGGCGGGCAGCTGGCCATTGCGGCTGAGCACCAGGGCCGCTGGCTGGGGCGATCGGCCTGCCGCCAGGCGCTGCGCCAGCAGATCGGCCGCTCGAATCAAACAGGTACTACCGTGGCGACGCAGGGTCTCGGCGCCAATCAGGCAGCCATCAGCCCAGGCCAGGGCCTCCTCCAGGGCCCGCCGGTCCCCCTGGCCACCCAACTGGGCCGCGCCCCCCTCTGGCGGCGCCAGGCGCCCATCCAGGCTGGTCGCCAGGACCAAGCGCAGCTCGGGCCGATTCAACCGGCGACCAGGGCCTCCAGGGCTGCGGGCACCATTTCGAGGCGCGGTGATTCTGCGAACACCTCGGCGGCGTTGTTCGGGCTTTCCTGCAGGCGCACCTTGTGAAGCTTGGCGCCGATCTCCGCGATGGGGGCCGTGAGCAGATCAGCAATGTGCAGGGCGATGTTTTCGGCCGTGGGCACGCAATCGGCGAAGAAGGCCACGTCCTTGTTGAGGAAGGTGTGGTCAAAGGGCTCCACTACCAGGTCTTGAACCAGCTGCTGCAGGGCCGCCAGGTCACAGACCATGCCGGTGCGCGGATCAATCGAACCCCGCACTGTCACATCGAGCAGGTAGTTGTGGCCGTGGCCGTGGGGCCGGGCGCACTTTCCGTAGATCTCTTCGTTTTCCCCCTGGGAGAGCTCGGGCCGGGCCAGGCGGTGGGCGGCGGCGAAGTGGGTGCGAATCGAGAGGAAAGCTTCCATGGAATCGGCCAGCAGGTCGGCCCAGAGGTTGGATTGTTCAAACAGGCGAAGACCCACCACGGGCAAATGGGGCGCCAGGCGCCGCCAAATGGCCAGGGCCAGGGCTTCGGTGGTGGGTAGGCAGCCGCCGGGGAGGCTGAGATCGAACTCGGGCCAGGTGTCGTTGAGAAAACGGAAATCCAGCTGGGCCGTCACCTCGGAGCGAATGGCGTGCTTCACGTCAGAGAGGTTGAGCACCATGCCATCGGCATCGAGGGGACCCGCCATCGCCACCACCAATTCGTAGTTGTGGCCGTGGCCTGGGGCGATGCTGCAGGGTCCAAAGCGGGCCCGGTTTTGCTCGCCATCCAACTCCGGAAGGCAATAGAGATGGCTGGCACTAAAGGTGGCTCGGCGCGTAATCACGCAGGGCCTGCCCTGGCCATGGCTTGGCATTGCCAACCCTCTGAGGCCCTCCATCCTAGAAACGCAGGATTACCCCCGGCGATATCGGCCATGACCGCCGCCCCCCATAGCAGCCTGGCCAAGCGCCTGGCCGGCCTCAACCTCTATCTGGTGGGGATGATGGGCACGGGCAAAAGCGCAGTGGGGCGGCCCTTAGCCACGGCCCTTGGCTACCGGTTTATCGATGCCGACAGCACCCTCGAACGGGCCGCCGGACGGACAATTGCCGAGATCTTTGCCAGCGATGGGGAAAGCGACTTTCGCCAGCTGGAAACGGGCGTTTTGAACCAAATTGCCAGCTGGCATTCCCTGGTGGTGGCCACGGGCGGTGGCGCGGTGACCAGGCCAGAAAACTGGGGCCACCTGCGCCAGGGGGTGGTGATCTGGCTCGATGCCAGTGCGGAGCGGCTGCTGGAGCGGATCCAGCAGGACCCCACGCCGCGGCCGCTGATGCAGAGCCCGGATCCGGGTGCCCGGCTCAGGGAACTAATCGCCCAACGCCAAGCCCTATACGCCCAGGCGGATCTGGTGATCGAGCAACAGGATGAAACCCCCCAGGAGGTGGCGGAAGCGGTGCTGACGGCCCTCCCCACAATCCTCAAAGCCCGGGGCGAAGCCCCCCAGCAGCCTGCGGTGCTGCGCAATGGGGATGGGGAGCTGACCCAGTCGCTCAACTAGGCGGTTCAATACGCACGGCAAACCACTGGATGGTGCGCCCCGGCTCCAGCTCCAATTCACAGGCCGTCTCCAACAGGCGCCTGGCCTGCTGCGTCGCCGTTGGCAGCCCCCGTAAATCGGCAGGCAGGGCGTCCAGCTCTCCGAGCTGCTTCTCAAGCCAAGCCAGGGTTTCGGCGGCCGTGAGAATCCTTTCGGCCCCCGCCGGCTCAAGCACCACGTAGTGGTCGAGGGCTCGAAGCAGGGGATCGGACATGGTTAGTGGGGGATCAGGCTGGAGATGTCTCGGCTTCGATTCGATCACGCCAGCTAAACAGCGGCTCCAACAGGGGGTGATCTGCCAGGCCCGGCACCTGGCAAAAAGCCAGTTGGGCAGCCACCGCCAGGTCGGCAAGGCTGAGGGAAGAACCCACCAGGTAGGGGCCAGCGGCCACCATCACTGCCAGTTGCTGGAGGTTGGCCTGCAGGTGCTGGCGTTCCGCAGCACCCATCACGCTGCCGAGGGCATCACCAAGGCCGCCAAACAGACGATTTGGCACCTTGTCGACAAACTGCTTGACCAATTCAGGGGTGGCCTCAGGCAACAGCTCGGAGCGCAACTGGGGGTCGAGGGCAGCGGCCTGGAGCAGGGCCATGCGGGCGCCCGAGGCCAGGGAGGTGTCGGCCCAATCCTCTAGGAGCAGCGCCCTGGAACGCAGCAGAGGATCGGCGGGCAGCAGGGCCGGGGTCGGGAATTTATCTTCTAAATAGAGGGCAATGGCACTGGAATCGGCAATCACCTCCGGGCCATCCACCAGCACCGGTACCTGGCGCTGGCCGGAAAGCTGGAACAGGGAAATCTGGCCCAACCCTGGCGTCACCTCGACCACGCTGTAATCGAGGCGCTTGAAGGCCAGCACCAAACGCACCTTGGCGCAGAAGGGGGAATGGCGAAACTGGTGCAGCTGCATCGACATCGCCGGCTTTGGCGGGCAGAGTAGCTACCACGAACCAGCTATTGGCCCTCCCGACTCAATGCAACCAGCCCAGCGATGAAGGACTTCTTCCTCAACGTGACCCGTTACCCGCGCTATTTGGTGGCGTTTGGGTTGGGATTGGCCAATTCGGTGCTGGAACCCCTAGCCGCCCGGGGCCGTAACCCCGTGACCGCCGTCGCCCTGATTGGGGCTGGCGTGAGCGGCATGCTCAGCCTGGCGTTGATCCTGCATGCGATGGTGAACACCACACCGGTGGCTTAGCGATGGCCCAAAGCCGAAGGGTGGAGCGCGTGGCCTCCATGATCCGCCGCGAAATCAGCGAAATGCTGGTGGCTGGCATCAGGGACGAAAGGGTTAGCCAGGGCATGGTGAGCGTCACCAACGTGGAGGTGGCTGGCGATCTGCAGCACTGCAAGATTTTTGTGAGTGTCTTCGGCAGCGAAGACGAGCGCCAGGAGGCCATTGCCGGCCTCAAATCGGCCACGCCATTTGTGAAGGGGGAATTGGGCAGGCGGCTGAAGATGCGCCGCACCCCCGATGTGTTGTTTGTGCTCGACCGTGGCCTCGAAAGGGGCACTTCTGTCTTGAGCCTGCTCAACAAGCTGGAAGAGGTGCGCCTGGAGAAGGGCGAGCCCCCCGAGGGCAGTGACCTCTGACCTAATCCGCAGCCTGATCGTGGTGCGCGCCAGCGGCCACCTGGCCGACGGCCAACGCCGCTATCCCCGCTGGGAACTGACCAACGCCGAGTTGCAGCGGCTGCTTGAAGAGGGGGTGGGCGGAGTGATCCTGCTCGGCGGCAGCGCCACGGAGGTTCGCGAACGCACCGCCCAGTTGCGCCGGTGGGCGGGCAAGCCCCTGCTGCTTTGTGCCGATGTGGAAGAGGGGGTGGGCCAGCGCTTTGAGGGGGCCACCTGGCTGGTGCCCCCCCTGGCCCTGGGCCAGCTGCACCGCCGCGACCCAGGCCGGGCCACGGCCCTGGCCGAGCGCTATGGGCGCTGCACGGGCAGGGATGCCAGGGCATTGGGCCTCAACTGGGTGCTGGGGCCGGTCTGCGATGTGAATAACAACCCAGCCAACCCGGTGATCAACGTGCGGGCCTGGGGCGAAGGGCCTGATGCCGCCGCCGAACTGGCCGCCGGCTTCTGCCGTGGTGTCCAGGCGGAAGGGGTGCTGGCCTGCGCCAAGCATTTTCCCGGCCATGGCGACACCGCCACCGATTCGCACCTGGAGTTGCCGCTGATTGCCCACTCCCGAGATCGGCTGGAGGCGGTGGAGTTACCCCCCTTCCGCTCGGCCATTGCCGCCGGAGTGGCAGCGGTGATGACGGCCCACCTGATGCTGCCGGCCCTTGATGCCGAGCTGCCGGCGACCCTGTCGCGGGCGGTGCTGAGCGGCCTGCTGCGCCAGGGACTGGGTTTCGACGGACTGATCGTGACCGATGCGCTGGTGATGGAGGCAATTGCGGGCCGCTATGGGGTGGGCGAAGCGGCCGTGTTGGCCCTGGCGGCGGGTGCAGACCTGGTGCTGATGCCAGGCGATGCGGACCTGGCCATGGCGGCGATCGCCACCGCCCTGGAGGAGGGCAGATTGGACCTCAGGTCCCTGGAGGCTTCGGCCGCCCGACGGCAGCGGGCCCTGGCCTCCACCGAGATCGCCACTTCCCCAGCAGGCCCACCAAACCTGCCGCCCCTGGAGCCGGATCAGGCCCTGGCCCTGGAGTTGGTGCAGGCCAGCCTCGAGCGCCAGGGGCCCCGCTGGAGCCGGCCCAGACCCGGCCAGGCCAGCGTGAACCTGATCCGCTGCGACAACGCCCTATCGGCGCCCTTTTTGCCCCTAACGGCCCCGGCCCTGAACCTGCCTGGGGCCGCCGGCATGCAGACCTGCCTGCTCGATCGCCACTCCCCATCGCCCTGGAGCGGCGATCCCCAGGCGCCCCTGGCCCTGGAGCGCTTGCCAGGCGTTGCACAGCCGGACAGCCCGGCGGTGTTGCTCCAGCTTTTTGTGCGGGGCAACCCCTTTCGCGGCAGCGCTGGGGCCGAAGAACCCTGGGCCGAAGTGGTGCAGCAGTTGCAGACCCGCGGCCAACTGGCCGGGTTGGTGGTGTACGGCAGCCCCTATCTCTGGCAGGGCCTTAGGCCCCTGCTGGCCACCCAGATCCCCGCCGCCTACAGCCCTGGTCAAATGCCCCTCGCCCAGGCGGAAGCCCTGGCAAGCCTTGGGGTGGGCGACACTGAAGGCCAAGGCGGCTTCACCGACTAGCCCATGCTCAGCCTTTCGATGATCGTGCGGGATGAGGCCGAGCGGATCGAAGGCTGTCTGGCTTCGGTGGCAGGTTTTGTCGATGAAATGGTGCTGCTCGACACCGGCTCCCTCGACGACACCGTGGCCATTGCCCAGCGCTGCGGCGCCGTGGTGCACCACCTGGCATGGCCGGGGGATTTTGCACCGGCTCGCAATGCCGCCCTCGAGCACCTGAGCGGCGACTGGGTGCTGGTGCTGGATGCCGATGAGCAGCTGCAGGAGGCCGCCAAGGCCCCCCTGCAGGAGCTGATGGCCGATCCAGAGCTGCTGGTGATCAACCTGCTGCGCTTTGAGCAGGGGGCCCTGCAGTCGCCCTATTCGAGTGTGAGTCGACTGTTTAGGCGCCATCCAGCCCTGGGCTGGAGCCGGCCATATCACTCAATGATCGACGACAGCGTGATTGCCCTGCTGGAGCGGGAACCCCATTGGCGGGTGGTCGATTGCCCGGTGCCGGCCCTGGTGCACGACGGCTACCGACCCGAACTATTGGCGGCGGGCCAAAAGGCGGCCCGGCTGCGGCAGGCCATGGAGGCCGACCTGGCCGCACGCCCCGGCGATCCCTATGCCTGCGCCAAGTTGGGCAGCCTGGAGGTGGGCGAAGGAAATCTGCGGCGAGGGCTCGAGCTGCTGGAGCTGGGGCTGACCCATTGCCCGGCAGAAGCCCATCCCGAGCGCTACGAACTGCTGCTGCACCTGGGGATTGCTCTGGCGCCAACCGATCCCCAAAGGGCCGCCGAGCTCTACCAACGGGCCCTGGCCCTGCCCCTGCCGCCCCGGCTCCTGCTGGCGGCCCTGCTCAATTTGGCGGCGCTCCTGCTCGAGGCGGGCCAGCCAGCACCTGCGGCCCAGCTCTGCAGGCAGGCCACCCAGGCCGCGCCGGAGGTGGCCCTGGGCTGGTACAACCTCGGGATTGCCGAGCGCCAGCGGGGCGATGTGGCAGGAGCCATCGCTGCCTATGGCCGGGTTTTGGAGCTGGATCCAAACCATGCTTCGGCCCAGCAAAACCTGGGGGTGGCCCTTTTGGTCAGGGGCGACATCGAAGGTGCGCGCTCGGGGCTGCGCCGGGCGATCCAGCTGCTGAAGGAGCAAAACCGCCACGATGAGGCCGCTGCCCTCCAACAACAGGCCGGGGCCATGGTCAATCTCAATGCCCCTGGGGTGCCATGAGCCCTCTGCCCCTAGCTGGCCGCAGGGTGGCCGTAACCAGGGCCGAAACCCAGCTCGGGGAAGCGCGCCGTTTGTTCGAGGCAGCCGGCGCCCAGGTGCTGGATCTGCCGGCCCTGGTGGTGGGGCCACCGGATGAATGGGGCCCCCTCGATGACGCCCTCGCCGAGCTCGACAGCTTCCACTGGCTGATCTTCTCCAGCGGCAATGGCGTCAGCGCCGTGGAGCAGCGCCTCAAACGGCTGGGCAGCTGCCTGGCCCACCGCCCCAGGAGCCTGAAGATCGCAGCGGTGGGCCGCAAAACGGCAATCCAACTGGAGGAGCTGGGCGCCGGGGCCGATTTCATCCCACCGGCCTTTGTGGCCGACAGCCTGCTGGAGCACTTTCCGGTTTCGGGCTGGGGGTTGAGGTTGCTGCTGCCCCGGGTGCAAAGCGGCGGCCGCACCCTGCTGGCCGAAGCATTTGCGGAGGCCGGCGCCCGGGTGGTGGAGGTGGCGGCCTACGAAACCCGTTGCCCCAAGGGCCTACCCAGCGCGGCATTGGCGGCCCTAGAGCAAAAGGGGCTGGATGCGATCACCTTCAGCAGTGGCAAAACCGTGCGCCACACCTGCGAAATGCTCGAGGCGGCCTACGGCCCCAGCTGGCGGCAACAGCTCGAGGGGGTGGCGGTGGTCTCGATCGGCCCCCAAACCAGCCGCTGTTGCCTGGATTTACTGGGCCGGGTGGATGGGGAGGCCGACCCCCACGATCTGGAGGGCCTGGTGGCGGCCTGCGCCAGGGCCCTCTAGAGCTCTGCCACCACTGATTGGCCACCATTGAGCAGCAGCAGGCGACCGCGCTGCCCATCAACCCTGGCCACCTTCCAGCCCGGGGGCAAAAGGTCAGTGCTGCGGCCACCCTGCTGGCCGGCGCTCAAGGTGCCGCTCAAATTGCCAAATTGCACAAGGGCCTGCACCTGGCCGCCGCTGCGCACCACCCCGCTAAAACGAAAACCGGCGGGAAGGGCAGCCTGGGCGTTTGCCTGCCTACCGCTGGCGGCAATCGGGGCGAAGGGATCCCGGCGGCCGATCGGCACCGAAGCCTCCACCTGGGCAGGGGTTGGCAGGGCCTTGAGCCCGGCCAAATGCCCCTGGCTGGCGGGCCTGGGCCCTAGGGCAACAGGGGCTGGGGGGAGGGAAGAAGGGGAATTGGCATGGGGGCCCGCAAAGGAGCTACACCCCGCCAGCAGCAGGGCCGGGATAACGGCTTTGCACCAGGTCGCGAAAACGGTCAAGGTTGGCCTGGAGCTCCTTAGTGACTATTCCCCCCAGGATGCTCGGTTCCATCAGGGGTGCCAATACCCCGGGTAGCTCATAGCTGACGCTGAGCTTGACGGAGGTGGCGCCATCCTCCTGGGGATAGAAGCGCACCGCCCCCTTGGTGGGCAGCCCCCCTACGGATTGCCAGTGCAGTTGCTGGGCCTCGACCCGCTGGGTGATCCGCGCCTTCCAGTGGAAGCGAAAACCCTGGGCCGCCAGGGTCCAGTCGGTGAGGTCGGGATCATCGAGGGTGGTCACCGACTCAATCCAACGCATCCACTGGGGCATCGCCTCCAGATCACTCCACACCTCCCAGACCTGCTCCACCGGGGCATCGATCTGGGTGGTCACACTGTGCTCAAGCCAACGGCCCATGGGTTCTGCTCAGGAATTAGCCGGGGTTGAGGAAGCTGGATTGGCGGCCAGCTGCACAGGACGATCCAAAATTGCCGCCGCCGCCAGGCGACCGCTCATCGTGGCACCCTCCATCGAGTCGATGTAGTCCTGCTTGGTGTAGCTGCCGGCCAAGAAGAAGTTAGGGATGGGGGTGCGTTGGTCGGGGCGGTAGGGCTCCATGCCGGGGGCTTCTCGATACAACGACTGGGCCAGCTTGACCACGTTGCTCCAGACCAGCGTGAGCCCCTGGGCCGATGGGAACAGGCTGCGCACCTGGGCATCGGTGGCCGCCACAATCTCCTCGGTTTTCTTGGGGATCCAGGGGTCCCCTGGGGTTAGGACGCACTGCAGCAGCGAACCCTGGCCCTCCTTGCGGTAGTCGGCGGGGCTGGCCAGGGCCAGGTCGGCAAAGCAGCTGAAATCGGCGTCGGCTGTGTAGAGAAGGTTGTCGAGGCCACTGGCGTGGGCCAGGTCGTGGCGCTTGGTGGTGGCGTCAGGGGAATCACCCAATTCGGTCACCCAGCCGTCGTAGCGCAGCTGAACGGTGGCCACCGGCACGGCTTCTAGCTTGTAGATGGCATCGAACTGGGCATGCTGGCGCCAGGCCTCGGGCAACAGGCGCTGAATGCCCGGCACATCGCAGGCCGCCAGGTAGCAATCCGCCTGCACCTGCACATCGCCCTCGGGGGTGCCCAGGGTGAGGCCGGTAACCCGGAGATTTTCACCCTCCTCGTAGTGCACCTGGCTTACCCGGTGGCGCAGGTGGAGCTTGGCGCCGCGCTCCTGGATGTAATCGAGGATCGGGCCCGTCAGCCAGCGGTGCGGTGAGCCCTTGAGCAGGTTGAGTTTGGAGGCCTCGGTTTTGGAGGCAAACATCATGAAGATGGTGAGCATGCAGCGGGCGGAGATCGCCTCGCAATCAATGAAGCCGAGGGCATAGGCGATCGGATTCCAGAGGCGGCGGATGCTCTGCTCACTGCCGCCATGGCCCACAAACCAATCCTGGAAGCTGATGCGATCGAGATCGCGAATCACCTTCATGGCCCCCTCGTAATCCACCAGACCAAGCACGATCGGGCTGGTGCCCAGGGCCAGGGCGTTGCGTAGTTTGTCGAGCCAGTCGAGCTGGGGGGTGGTGAAAAAGGCCTTCAGGCCATTGAAGGGGGCACCGATTGGGAAGCGAAAGTCGAGCTCGCGCAGGTCGCCGCCCTTATTCACAAACAGGTGGGTGTGGTCCTTGGGGAGCAGGTTTTCGAAGGCCCCCACCTTGCGCATCAGGGCAAACAAATTGGCGTAGTTGAAGAAGAAAACATGCAACCCCATCTCGATGTGGTTGCCTTCGGCATCTACCCAGCTGCCCACCTTGCCGCCCATGAAGGGGCGGGCCTCATAGAGGTCGACCTGGTGGCCCGCTTCCACCAGATCCACGGCCGCCGACAGCCCGGCCAGCCCTGCTCCCACGATGGCGACGCGCACCTACTGCCCAGCGATGTGGCCCGACTCTATGGATTCGCCCGCCAAAACCGCAATCAGAAAGGCTGCTCCCAAAAAGGGCCGCCCTGGCCCAGAAACGGCAGGCCAGCGGAAGCATCCATAGAGTTGGGGGATCTTTAGCGTTGCGGCCGCAGCCATGACCACCGGTACCGCCACCATTCCAGCCCCCCACACCGCCAAAGACGGCAAGGGAATCCTGGTTACGGAGCCAGCCATGAAACAGCTGGGCAACCTGATGCAGCAGCAGGGTGCAAACCAGGTTTTGCGGGTGGGTGTGCGCTCCGGCGGCTGCAGCGGCATGAGCTACACCATGGATTTTGTGGATCACTCCGAAATCCAGGCCGACGACGAGCAGTACACCTACGAACCGGCCAATGCCCCCAGCTTTTTGGTGATCTGCGATCCCAAGAGCCTGCTCTACATCTATGGAATGCAGCTGGATTTCTCCACGGCCCTGATTGGGGGTGGCTTCAACTTCACCAACCCCAACGCCACCCAAACCTGCGGCTGCGGCAGTTCCTTTGCGGTGTGAGGCCCCAAGCCGCGGCCGGCATGGGAATCTGAAGCAGATACGCGCACGGCGCTTGCCATGACGGCATCCCCAGGCTCCGAAGCCCAAACCAGCGAAGAGAGCTCCCTGTTTGAGGCGGCCATCGGCCGCTACCAGCAGGGCGCCCCGGCGGCTGAAGTAATCGACGACTTCATCGCCATTACCCGCCAACAGCCCAACCAATCCGCCGGTTGGACCTGCCTGGCCTGGTTGCTGCTGCTGGAAAACCAACCAATTGATGCCCTCAAGGCCGCCAAGGCGGCGGTGCGCCTAAACCCCCAGGACCCCCAGGCCCGGATCAACCTCAGCCTGGCCATGCTCGAAACCGGCGCCAAGGGCGTGCGCGAGCACATCGAGATGGTGCAAAGGGTGCTGGTGATGGCCCCCGAGATGGCAGAAGAACTGCAGGAATCGATGGCCGATGGCCTGCGGCGCAAGCCGGGCTGGCAGGCCATGGACAAGGTGAGGGACTGGCTGGCCCTTTGAGAGCTTCGTTTGAGGTAACCCCCAAGCCCCTGCTGCTGCTCAGCAATGGCCATGGGGAGGATCTCAGCGGCTCCCTAATCGGCCAGGCCCTAGGGGCCCAGGGCCAGAGGGTGCTGGCCCTACCCCTGGTGGGCCATGGCCGGGCCTATCTGCAGGCGGGGATTGAAGTGCTGGGCCGCACCCGCGAATGCAGCACGGGGGGCTTGGGTTACACCAGCCTTAGGGGGCAGCTGCGGGAGATCCGGGAGGGTCAGTGGGCCTACCTGCTGGGGCGCCTGCTTTGGCTTAGGCGCCACAGGAGCCAGTTTGGGCTGGTGATCGCCGTGGGGGATCTGCTGCCGGTGCTGGGGCTCTGGCTGAGTGGCCTGCCGGGAGCGGTGTATCTGGTGGCCTACTCCAGCCACTACGAGGGTCAGCTGCGGCTGCCCTGGCCCTGCGGCTGGCTGCTGCGCTCCAAAAGGATCCTGGAGATCTGGAGCCGGGATCAGCTAACGGCCCAGGACCTCAGCGGCCAACTGGGCCGCTGCGTGCGCTTCCTCGGCAATCCATTCATGGATGGGCTGCCAACGCTCGCAAGTGGCCCGAGCCCTGAAGCCAGGCCGCATGGCCGCCAAACCCTGGCCCTACTGCCGGGCAGCCGCATGCCAGAGGCCCTGCAAAATCTGCTGCTGATGCTGCAGGTGCTGGAGCGCCTGCCTTCGCAACTGCAGCAGCCTGGGCGGCTGAGGCTGCGGGTGGCGCTGGTGTCGGCCCTAGATCAGCAGCAGCTGGAGGTGCAGGCCGGCCGCCTGGGCTGGCAGCTGGAGCAGCCCGCAGGAGAGGGCACCCACGTACTGCAACGCGGCAGCCTGCGGCTGGAGCTGGGCTGGGGGAGCTTTGGGGAGATCCTGCAGGATTCAGACCTGGTGCTCGCCAGTGCGGGCACGGCCAGCGAACAGGCGGTGGGCTTGGCAAAGCCCGTGCTGCAACTCTGCGGCCCAGGCCCCCAGTTCACGGCCAGCTTCGCGGAAGCCCAGCGCAGGCTCCTGGGCCCGGGCGTTTGCTGTGCGATCGGCCCCAGCGGCGCCCCTGGCACCCTCGAGGCCACAGCAGAGCTGGCCAGCCAACTGCTGGCTGGCCAATGGGCCGATGGGGGCGACTGGCGCCAGGGCCTGGAGCGCATCGGCGCCGAGCGGATTGGCCCGATCGGTGGCAGTGGGGCCATGGCGGCGGCGATCATGGCGTTAGTTCCAATCACCAGGTAGATGGAAACCAGGTTGCAGCGGGTCAAAAACGCCTTCGACAGCCTGCTGGTGGTGGATGTGTTTGTGGTGATCGCCGGTGCGATCTGGTTTGCGGTGGCGGTGACCCTGCACAGCCA
>NZ_JAGQBV010000055.1:0-13178 GCF_024345815.1 Cyanobium sp. HWJ4-Hawea
GCTCCCGCCGCTTCTATCGATGGCAGGGCTTCCACAAATAATTGCCCCGTGAGCTCCGCCAGTTGGGCGGCCAATTCGTGGGCGTTTTGGAGCAGGCCAATCGGGATGGCCCTCTCCAGCAATACCGGCCCGGTGTCGAGCCCGGCCTCCATGGCCATGATCCCAACCCCGGTTTGTTGATCCCCCTCCAGCAGCGACCACTGGATCGGGGCCGCTCCCCGCCAGCGGGGCAACAGCGAGCCATGGCCGTTCCAGCAGCCCAGGGGCGGTTGGGCCAAAACCTCGGGTGGCAAAATCTGGCCAAAGGCCACCACCACAGAGATGGCTGCCCCCAGCTCCGCCAGCTGCCTTTGGCAGTCGAGATCGGTGCGGATGCGCTCTGGGGTGAACACAGGAATGCCCAGGCTGAGGGCCCGGGCCTTTACTGGGGATGCCACCAAATCCTTGCCCCGGCCGCGCCGGCGATCGGGCTGGCTCACCACACCGCAGATGCGGTGACCGGCTGCTGCCAGGGCATCCAGGCTGGCTACGGCATAGGCGGGGGTGCCCCAGAAGAGAACGTCCATGGGCCGCTGCAGGGCTGGCCCTAGGCCTCGCCGGTGATCGAGAGACCCTCAGCCCACACCTGGGGGCAAAGGCCATCGGGGGTCACCTTGGCCGCCCCCTCAAAACCGACCAGGCCCCTCAACAGGGTGCGAATGTCACCGGCGACGGTGGCCGCTTCGATCGAGTGCTTCTCGCCATCCTTGATCAGCCAGCCATCAAAGGGCAGGGAAAAGGAACCCTGGCTCGCCTTGACCCCGGCATGGAGGGCCGAGAGCGAATCGATCACCACCAGGGGAGATTGATGTTGGTTTTGGTTGAGGCCCTGCTGGCCACCACCGCTGCCCGGGGTGGGTCCAATCTCAAACCAATCAGCCCCCACGGACACCTTGGCGCCCATGCCTGCGTGGCCCGTGGGGCTCACCCCAAAGTGGCGGGCCGTGGCCTCGGAGTGGAGGAAGTTGCGAATCACCCCAGCTTCGAGCAGGGCCAAGGCGGCGGTGGGGGTGCCTTCGCCATCAAAGGCCGATGCGCCCACATTGCCCGGGTTGAGGCCGTTGTCCGTGATCGAGAGAAAGGGCACAGCCAACTGCTCACCAACAGATTCTTGGTTGCTCAGGCTCACGCCATCAATAATCGCCCTGGCATTGAACAGGCTGCTGAACGCCCCGATCAAATCCAGGAATGCTTCCGGGCTGAACACACATGTGTAGTGGCCAGTTTCAATTGGCCGGTAGTTGAGGTGGGAGATGGTGCGCTCGGCCGCCTCCTGGATACAGCCCTCGATGTCGAGGCTGCCGGCGCCATAGGCCAGGCGCACTGCCCCAGCACTTCGTGGTTTGCGGCCAGTTTCTTCTGCCCTGGCATAGAGATAGAGGCTGGCCGTTGTCAGTTTTTGCTGGCGGCAGGCCCCATCGCTATTGAGGTAGATCCGCTCACTACTGCGCTGGGCTAGGCCGTTGTAGGGCACCGTGCCAATGGCGGCATGGGAGTCGAGCAACTTGGCTTCTGCTCCTTTGAGGGTCTCGAGCATGGTCAGGATCGAGATCGTTTCCTGAATCGGTTGCTCGAGGGGAGCTAAGGGGGCCGTCGCCAGGGGGGAGAAGGCGGGGATGTCGTCGGGGTTGCCAAAGGCACTGGCATCGCGGGCTCCGGCAAGCGCCTTGGCCAGGCCAGGCTCGGAGAGGTCGGAGGTGCTGGTGATTCCCACCAGGCCATCGCCATTCCAAACCCGCACCGTGATGGCACTGCGCTGGGCCCCCTTCATTTGCTTGGCTTCGCCCCGATCCACCTGCACCGAGGTGTCGGTGCTGCAGGAGGCCCCCAGATCCCAGCGGCTGATCCCATTGCTTTGGGCCAGGGCTTCGAGGCGGCCCCGTAGGGATGGGGCTTGGATTGATTCTGATTCGTTCATGTTTAGCGGCCCCCCACGGTGATCGAATCGACCTTGATGTGGGGTTGGCCCACGGTCACAAAAATGCTGCCGCTCACCGAACCGCAGAAGCCCGCCGCCAGCTCCAGGTCGTTGGCGCACATCGAGATGCGGGGCATCACCTCCTTGGCTTCGCCGATCAAGGTGGCCCCCTTAACGGGTTTGGTCAATTGACCATCTTCAATGAGGTAGCCCTCCTCCACCGCAAAGTTGAATTGGCCCGTCGGTCCGACGCTGCCGCCACCCATTGATTTGCAGTAGAGACCCCGCTCCACCGAAGCGAGCAACTGCTCGGGGCTATGGGGGCCGGCGGCAATGAAGGTGTTGCGCATCCGACTGGCAGCTGCAAAGGAATGGCCCTGGCGTCTGCCGCTGCCGGTGCGGCCATGGCCGGTGCGTAATTCGCCGGCGCGATCACTCAAGAAGCGCTTCAGCACACCATTTTCAATCAGTACGGTGCGCTGGGGTTCCATGCCCTCGTCGTCCATCGAGAGGGAGCCGAAGGAGCCATCGCTGAGGCCCTCATCGATGGCGGTCACGGCTTCATGGGCGATCTGTTCGCCGACCTTGTCGGCAAATGGGGTGGTGCCCCGCTCCACCTGGGTGGTCTCCAGCAGGTGGCCGCAGGCCTCGTGGAAGATCACTCCGCCGAAGCGGTTGGCAAGTACCGCGGGCATTTGGCCCGCTTCCACGTAGTCGGCGTAGAGCATCGATGCGGCGCTTGAGCAGACCTCCTGGGCCGAAGCATCCGCATCCCACTGGCGCAATTCATCCGGACGGCCTGAGCTGCCGTAGCGGCGACCCATGCCGGCCCGGTGGTCACCATCGGCGGCGAGCACATTTAGGCCAAGGGATTGGTGCAGGCGGATGTCACGGGCAAAGGTGCCATCGCTGGCGGCCACCAGCACCTCCTGCCAATCGCGGGCGTAGCTGCCCCGGCGGGCCTGTAGATGGTCGCCGTGTTTTTCAAGGCGGGCCGTGCCCTCAAGCAACTTGGCTGTGGCATCCAGCAGGGGCGGACAACGCTCCAGCCAGTCGGCCTTGCTGAGCCCGAAATCGCGCAGGTCCTGCAGGCCGTCAAAGCCTGAACTGGCATGGCTGCTGCGCAATAGGCCGAGCATGCCAAGGGCCTGGTCTAGGGCGCTGAGCAGGCCAGCTTCCGAGAGGTCGTTGGTGCTGACAAAGCCATCCCGCTCGCCGCGGAATACGCGGATGCCTGCGCCCATGCCAAAGGCCGGACTGACACTGGTGATCGCATCCTGTTCGGCAAGCATGCCGAGGTGGTCGGTGCGTTCCATGAACACCTCCACTAAATCAGCCCCGGCGCCACTACCGGCGGAGAGCAGGCTTTCGAGCCTTAGGCGCCAGCTGGGGTCGAAGCAAGTGGCGGGATTGGTTGTAGACACTACTAATCAGCGAATGGCGGGCTGGAAGCGGTCGCTGCGGATGGGTGCCATCAGGAACAGCTTGGCCATCTCAACACCGTTGGCTGCCCAGAAGGGCAATTTGCGAAGCAACTTGATCGGAGCTGCGGCGCCGGAGGCGTCGGCTGCTGCCAAGGCCTCGTTGTTGTTCACCAGGCGCTCAAGCCGGGTATAGAACTTCGGATGCTCCACATTCAGCACCACAGGAAATACCCGGGCTGAGGTCTCGTTGGTTTTGGCAATAACGAGCTTGTCGTATTCCCGGGCATCTAGACCGAGCGCACCGTAAAAATCCTTGCGGGCCACGTCACGCACGTACATTGTCGCGAAAACTGCCAGCAGGAAGAAGCGGCACCAAAGGCGGGCGCGGAGGCCCCGCACGGTGTCGGGCTGGGCCTTCATCAGGGCATCAAAAAAGTCGCCGTGACGGTTCTCGTCTTGGCACCAGTTTTCGAAGAAGTTGAAGATAGGGAAGATCTTGCTTTCGGGGTGCTGTTCGAGGTGGCGATAGATGGCGATGTAGCGCCAGTAGCCAATTTTCTCAGAGAGATAGGTGGCGTAGAAGATGAACTTTGGCTTAAAGAAGGTGTAGGCCTTGTTGGCGGTAAGAAAGCCGAGGTCGAGCTGGAGCCCGAAATCACCCATCGACTTATTTAGGAAGCCGGCATGGCGCGCCTCATCGCGGGCCATGTGGGCGAAGCATTCAGCCAGCAGGGGGTTTTTGTCCTTGATGCGGCGGCTGAGCTCCTTGTAGAGCAGGAAGCCAGAAAACTCTGAGGTGCAGCTCTGCTCCAAAAACTCGACGAAGACCTGGCGGGTCTGGGGGTCGAGTTGGTCAGCGGCTCCGTCGAATTCTTCGTTGCGCACGAAGTGGTGACGGTTGTAGTCCTTGCGAAATTCCTCGCAGATGGCCTCCAGTTCCACCTCATTGGGCCGCAGATCCATCGCCGCCATGGCGTCGAAATCCGTGGTGTAGAAGCGGGGGGTAAGGATCGTGTCCTTGGCGGGATCCTTGACCGCCGGTCCGTCGGCTAGCTGGGTGGCCCCAGGGGTTACGGCTTCAGCTGTGGCGGAAGGAGGCACCATCGCGCTTTGCGAGTTCAGGCAATGGATCCATGGTAGTGGGAGCGCCTGTATGTGCGGGCCCAGCTAGTTGGGGCCGCCTAGTTGGGGCCCAGCCACTTCTGGCCATTGAGCCTTTGCACCAACCGGGAGACAAGCAGGGCCAAGCTCATTTTTTTCTCGTCGATCAAGAACGACTCCAGCAGGCTGGGTTCGCTTCCAGATTCGGCAATGGCAACGGTTTTGAACGAGTTGATGTTGTCGCTGGTGAAGCAAAGCCAGAAACGGCGCTCGCCGGGGAGGCTGCCCTTCAACATCCAGCAATCGGACCCCACCACTGGCATCGGGCCCTGCTCAAAACTGAGTTCGGCGGCGGGCCCGCCGTAGCTCTGGATTTCTTTTGCCAGGGCCGGCAGCAGTAGCTCGGGCACGAAGGTGGCGAAGGGCTTGTCCTCCGGAGCAGGTGGCTTGACCTTTACGGCAGGACTGGCTGGGGCTGGGCTTGCCGGGGCTGGACTGGCTGAATCGCTCACCTGGTCAGGCCTCGAACATCATCTCTGAATTTTACGCAGGCTTACCAGTCGTCGCTGAGGTTTTGGCCCCAGCTGTCTTCACCACTTTCTGCCCTGGCCGGTGCTGAACCAACAGGGGCTGACGCCGTTGCGGCTTTGGTTGACGCCGTTGCGGCCGCGGTCCCCCTGCGGATCACCCGAAATGGCACGGCGACCGTGGGCGCAGGATCACCCGGAGCCCTGACCGGTCCGGTTGCGATATCTGGCCAGGCTGGGGCTTCCCGAGGGGGGCGAGGCCCGTCTTCAGATCGGCGGATCTGGGCTGGGGCGGTTTGCAGGGCCAGGGCTGAGGCCAGGGCGCTAAGACCGGCTCCGCCGGCCGCCGCCAGGCCCAACCAGATGCCAATTGGCAGGGCCGGTGAGCTCCAGATCAGTAGGCGCAACGACACCAGGGGCCTGGGGTTGATGGCGCCCACCAGCAGCACCACCAATAGGGGTGTGAGCAGGGGGATCAGCAGCAGGCGTTGCAGCAGATACAAGGCGGGGTGGTGGTGCCTAGGGCTAGGGGGCTTGTGTGGTGGAGTCTGGGTGGGCGATGGGACCCTGCCAACGCTTCAGTTCACCCAGGTCGTAACCCAGCACATCAAACACGCGGATTACCAGGAAATCGACCATGTCATCGATTGATTGGGGCTGGTGATACCAGGCTGGTACTGGCGGGGCGATCCGGGCTCCAGCCTCGGCAAGAGCAGTGAGGTTGCGCAGGTGGATCAGGTTCCAGGGGGTTTCCCGGGGGCAGATCACCAGGGGCCTGCCCTCCTTGAGGTGCACATCGGCGGCCCTCTCGAGCAGGTCGAGGGCAACT
The DNA here is from genome assembly GCF_024345815.1 of Cyanobium sp. HWJ4-Hawea. Lineage (NCBI taxonomy): Bacteria > Bacillati > Cyanobacteriota > Cyanophyceae > Synechococcales > Prochlorococcaceae > Cyanobium > Cyanobium sp. HWJ4-Hawea. Next base: position 5,839 of record NZ_JAGQBV010000055.1, read on the forward strand.
CCGGAAGCAATCCGACCAACACTCCCCATCGAGGCCGGCAAAATCACCATCCCCTTGGTGCGGAAACTGCCGCTGGCAATGCCGACCGATTGGTCGCTCCAGCGATGACAGTGCAGGGTGCCCGTGGTTGTCCCGGTGCGCTCGCGCCAGAAGGATTCCTGGGCCACGGGATCGCTGGGAACCCTCACCCCCATTTCGGCCTGCCAGACCACCATCGCCCCCTTCGAGGTGACCAGTTCCACGGTTTCTCCAGCCTGGAGCAGCAGCTGCAGGGCACGCTGGGCCAGCGGTTGGGCTGAAGCCCCAGAGATCGCCAGGACGATGGGGTCCGCGCTGGCCATGGGCCTAGGCCTCGCTCAGCACGGCAATCGGAGTGAACTCCTGGTTTTGATCCTGATCTTCGTCTTCGCCCTCGGGCAGCAGGACGGCCAGGTCGATCTGGTGGCGAAGGGCATCAACCTTCTGGATTTCCACCTCCACGGCATCGCCCAGCATGTAGGTGCGGCGGTTTTTACGGCCCACCAGGCGGTTTTGACGCGAGCGGTACTCGTACCAGTCGTCCTTGAGGGAGCTCACATGGACCAGCCCCTCCACCTGGGAAGGGGGCACCTCCACAAAGAAGCCGTAGCTCTGCACGCCGCTGATAACCCCAGGCAGCACTTGGCCCACCAGCGGTTCGGCTTGGCGGGCCTGCACCATTGCCAGTAGGTCGCGGTGCAATTCGGCCATGAAGCGGCGGCGGGTGTTGAGCCGCTGCACCAAGCCCTGTTGGAGAGCGTCCTTAAAGGGCACCAGGGCACTGGGGGCAAGCAGGGGCCAATCAATGGCGCCCAGACAGCCATCGGCTGCCAGGTCGACGGAAGTCTTGTGGCGCACGCTGGGGCGATCCTTGCCTTCAGTAAGCAGCAACACCAGCACGTGTTGGTTCCAAAGGTCCAGGTAGTGGAGGGCAGGGGAGCACCAAGGCGCTAGGGCCGCTTCCTCTCCAGTTAGGCCAGCGAGGGAGTGGGGGCCAGGGGTGTCGCCGATTTCTACGGGCTTTAGGGCCGCCTGCAATTGCTGTTGGAGCCCCCGGCTGCGGTCGGTTTGGCGGAAGGCCTGGGCCAGTTCGCTGGCACTGGCATTTCCTTCCTCGCTTAGCTCCAGGGCTATCTCAAGGGCCAAGGCAGCCTTAGCCACGTCGTTGAGATCGGCGGGGTCCGCGGCGGCGTTGGTGGCAAAAAGGGCCGGCAGTTCCAGTCCGAGCAGGTGCTGGCCAAGGGCCCGCTCCGCCACCAAGACGTATTCGCGCAGCAGGGCCGCTGGGTGGTGCTCAGGCAGTTGCACAAACCAGCCCCTTTGCTGGCTATCTGGGCCGGGAATCGCCAAATCCCCCAGGCTTTCAATGGCGGGCAGGGCCAAGTCCAGGTCGAGGGAGCCCTGGGAGATGCGCCTGTTGCGCAGCAGAGCGGCCAGGGCCACCAGGTTCTCTAGCTGGGGCAGTTGGTCTTTGATGGCCTTGAGGGCTGCCGGCACGGTGCGGGATTTGGGCTTGCGCTCCGCCATGGCATCGAGGGCCGCCAGGTCAACTTGGGCCACGGGCTTGACCAGGCTGCGGCAGAAGCGGTAGTGCTCAAGCTCTCCTTCAGGGCTGAGCTCCAGTGCCACCGATAGGGCCTCTTGCTTCTCACCTGCCTTGAAGGCGGAGGCCTTGGCAAGGGCGCTGGTCAGCAGGGGCAGCCATTGGCGTCCCACGCAGAGGGCTTCTCCCTGGTCACGGAGGAAGAGATCGAGGGGCGTTCCCATGCCCAGCCTTTCTGCCACCGCCGGGCTGTGGACCCAGAGGGTCCAGCCGGCATCGCGGGCCTCCAGATGAACTGCCGCCAGGGAGGGGCACTCCTTGCCCGACCAGGCCTCCAGTAGCAGGGTGGGCTGGGCCGTCAGGTCAGTGCGCTCACTGGCAGCCAGGGTCTTGAGGGTGGCCCGGGGGGCGGCTGGGCGGCCATGGAGGTGATGTTTGGTGAGCAGCAGATCGAGGTCTGCCGCTTCGCCACCATTCACCGGCAGGCTGCGCGAAACATGGCCCAGGGGGGAGAACTGGCCCACCGGGTAACGGTCCAAATGGACCTCCACCACACTTTTTAGTTCGGGGTCCAGGTGCTTTGCGTCAGCCTCTGGCAGCTCAATGCTGGTGAGCAGGTGGTCATCAAGGGGGGTGGCCACCAGGCGGTTTTCCTGCTGACCCACCTGGGCCAGGAGGGAGACGGTGCGGCGCTCAAGAATGCACTGCACGCCCCCCTCAGGGGAACGGCGGCGGCCGCCCTCGCGGGTCACCTTGACCAGCACCCGATCGCCATTCCAGGCGTGGTTGAGCTGGTGATCGCGGATGTAGATGTCTTCGCCGCCGTCTTCACGCAGGGCAAAGCAGAAGCCCTTGCTGGAGCAGCGCAGCCGGGCCGTAACGAAGTCAGGGGCTTCAAGGCGCTTGATGCCGGCTTCACCCTCCTCTATCAGGCCAAGCTTGATCAGGCCATCAAGGCCAATGCGAAGCTGGTTTTTTTCGGCCTTTTGGCTAAGGCCCAGGGCCTTTTCAAGCTTGGTTAGGGAAAGGGCTTCTTCGCTAGGAAGCTGGTCGAGCAGGTCGGCGACCGTGAACTTCATCGGTTTTGACTACTTGGCGGGCGGCGGATCCAGGGGGCGGATCGGGCTGGTGGTCTGGGCTCGGAGCGATGCCCACGGCCACCTGGCCATTGCCATTCATCCTAAGAGCATGGCGGCCCTAGAAAGAAGGCCCTAAGGCTTGATTTCTTCTTGGGTAGTTTCCTCAGCAGTAGAGCGCTGAATTAGGCGGATGCCAATAATCAGGAAGCCCAAGGCGGCGGCCAGCTGAAGGGCGTTGGTGGGGATCACTGCGGAGAGGGAGCCACCGGCGGCAGCCCCCAGCAAGCTTGCGAAGACAAGGGCGGCTGAGCTGCCGGCAAAAACGGCACCAGGACGGCTCGAGGTGCCACTGATCGTGACGATGGCCAGCTGGGTCTTGTCGCCCAATTCCGCCAGGAACACGGTCACAAATGTGGAGGCCAGCAGGGCGATATCCATGGGAATGGGGCTTTGCCTCCGAGGGGGGGTGCGGGTTAGGTGAGGTGGATGCTGAGGTCGGGGGCCAGGGCCACCACGGCCTGGCGGCCGAGCCAGAGGCCCAGGGCCACCATCAGGATTCCGGCCAGGCGCTCGAGTTGCTGGGGCTGCATCACCTTGGCCAGCCAGCGGCCCAGCAGCACCCCCACCAGGCTGGAGCAGATCAGGGCCAGGGAGGCCCCGACAAAGACCACCACAGGCTTGCCCGATTGGGCCGAAAGCAGTAGGGCTGCCAATTGGGTCTTGTCGCCCAACTCCGCCAAAAACACCGTGGTGAAGGTGGTTAAAAAGGCCGCTCCCCAGCTGCCGGCGTTGGTTGAGGTATCGCTGCTCATGGGTGGCGGCGAATTGCCTGCAAAAAACGCTTCATCACCCTGCCACGGCCACCGTATTCACTGCGAATTTGCTGCTTGCAGCAGGCGATTGCCAGGTCATTGCCGTTGCTTGTCTGATCAGGTTCTCCAAACAGGTTCACCAGGTTGCTGACTCGGCAGAAATCGGGCCTTTGCTCGTAGATGCCGCAGCTGCGGGCACCGCTGTTGTAGTGGATGCACCAGCCATCGGCGCCAACCATCGAAAGGTAGAGCTCCCGTTGGCCCGGTTCCAGGGCATCCAGGGCCTCTGGCCGTTGGCTTGGATCCAGGCGGCAACAGGCCCCGCACTGGCTAATGCACTGCCATCTTTCGCTGTAACAAGCCATCACAGGGGGGCTGAGGGCCCGGTGGTACTGCCACTTAGGCCCCTAAGATGGCAAACAGAGCTTTTCTTGGGTATTGCCATGGGCATCGACATTCACCTGATCGCCAACTTTGCATCCCTTGCCCTGATCACATTGGCTGGCCCGGCGGTGATCTTTGTGCTCTTCTTCCGCCGCGGCGCCCTCTGAGCCCGATTTTCTTTTAGCTGTTGCCCCAGATCCCCTGCGGATTGGGGCTTTTTTATGGCTTCTTTTCGGCTAGGGGGCTTCTGCCCAGGCCCCATAGGGCGTGGTAGATGGCCTCTGGTTGCAGTTTTCGGCCCACGCTTGCCCCCACGAAGGCACTGATCAGCAGGCCAAACAACCACTGCTGATCACCCAGCATTCGCAGGGAGAACAGGATTGTTATTAGGGGCAGTTGGGTGGCTCCAGCCAGGGCCCCTGCCATGCCAAGGGCTAGGCCCAACTGGGCATTGCCCCCAAGTAACTCGAAGCTGCCACTGCCAAATACCGAGCCAATGGCAAAGGCCGGATCGATTACGCCCCCGGGGATGCCAGCTGCCAGGGCCAGGATTGGGGCCACGATGCGTGCCGCTAAAAGCAGCAGCCAGCCAAAGATGTCCAGGGGAGAACCCGGCACCGGGATCGGTCCGCTGTCGCTGAGTAGGAGCCCCATTAGGGCCTCCCCGTCACCACCGCTCCTGCCGCCACTGACCACGGCAATCAGGGCCAGGGCAGCGCCGAGAATTAAGCCCCAGCGCAGGGGTTGGCGCAGTACCTGGGGCCGCAACCAAGCTGTGCTCTTTAACAGCAACTTGGCAAAAAGGCCCCCCAAGGCACCGGCCACTAACCCCACCGGCAGGGCAAAAAGTAACTGCAGGACCTCAGGTTCGGGGGTTTGGATGGTGCTGAGGATGAAGATCGGAATCCCGGTGAGGTTGCTGATCAAGGCCGCCACAGCGCATACCAGGGCTGAGGCACAAAGCACCTTGGCCTGGAAGCGGCCGGTGAGTTCCTCAAACACAAACACCGCTCCCATCAGGGGGCTGTTGAATCCCCCCGCCAGGCCAGCCCCAGCGCCAATGGCCAGAAGGGAGCCATCCGGCAATCCAGCCAGAAGCCTCGGGAAGCGCTTGCGTAGGGCCACGGCTACCGCCGCCCCAACCTGCACCACGGGCCCCTCCCGACCCAGGGGCATCAGGGCCAGGCTGGCGGCAGTCCAGAGGCTCAGGCGCTGTATCAGCGGTTTGCTGCCCATTAGCTCGTCGGTGGAGCTGGGGTTCTCCAGGCACTCAATTGTTTGGGGGATCCCCGATCCCGCCCCTCGACGCATCGGGCCGGCCTGGAGCCAGAGCAGGGCTGGCATCACCGCGACCGGTGCGACAGCCATCAGCAGGGTTGGAAGTTCCCAGGACTGGTTGGTGAAGCCCGGCAGGCGATGCAGCATCGCGGCTTGCCAGCCATCCACCAGATTCAGGGGCAGGCAGGCCAGGCCCACAAGGGCCCCCAATGCCAGCAGCTGCAACAGGGTAATTAGGGGCCCTTTGCTAGCTGGACTGTCCGGGCTGGCGGATCCGCCAGGAAAGGCTGGGCTAGGGGGCATTGCTATTTCTTGGAGGTCTAGGCCACCAAACCCAAGGCCATGGCAGCTTCTTGTAGCAGCGAGTTTACGTAGGGGTGGGGCTGATCGCCAGCGGATTCGGGGCTAATTTCCTGGCCGGAGGCATTGCGCACCACCCAGCCTTGCCCCTGGCGACTGCACCAATAGGTGTGAGCCCCCCGCCGTAAAACCAACTCGGGGGTTCCCTCCCAACCGCTGCTGGCCTTCACGCCAGCAAGCTCCAGTTGGAAGCGCTCCTGGCCCTGCCAGTTGTCTAGTCGGAGCCGGAAGGCCACATCCAGGAGCGCCGGCAAATCCGCCTGGCCCTGCCAGCCCCAGCCCATGGCCCGGATGGTGCGCTCACCCTGGGCTAGCTCCAGTTGCAGGTGTCCGCCCCGCAGCAGCCGTTGCGATACCAGGCGGCAGCCGGCGCTCCAAAACAGGGGTTGGGGATGGCCAATGCCAAATGGTTCAAGCCTCTGGAGTTGTCGATAGAAATCCCGATCAATGGCCTCGAAGTCGAGCAGGGCCTCCGGTTCGATGGGCAGGCCAGCGCCGCTCTCCTGCAGCCATAGGCCCGCAAGGCCGTTGAGCTGTTCGTGGAGGGCCGCCACCGATTCCGCCTTCACCGTGAAGCCGCCGGCGGCGGGGTGGCCGCCGAAGCGCTCCAGCAGGGGCGCACAGGCCTGCAGCGCCTTGTCCACGGCGAATCCCCTGGGGGCCCGCACGGAGGCCCTCAAGCGGCCGTTGCCTTCCCCGGCCAGCAGGGCCGCCGGCCGACCGAAGCGTTCGCTCAGGCGGGCGGCAACGATGCCAATTACGCCATGGTGCCAGTGGTTTTGGGCAAGTAGCAGGAAGGGAGTGCGGGCCGGTCCATCGGCTTCGAGCAGGGCCATCGCTTCCGCTTCGATGGCACTGCACAGATCCCGGCGCTGCCGGTTCAGGGCTTCACACTCCCGGGCCAGGGCCATGGCCTGGTTGGGATCTTCGGTGGTGAGTAGCTCCACCACGAGCTGGGGATCGCCCAGGCGCCCCACCGCATTGATCCTTGGGGCGATTTGGAAGCCCACGGCCTGGGCATCAAGTTGTTTTTCCTCCAGGCCTGCCACCTGTTGGAGGGCCTGGAGACCGGCCAGCGGGCTCTGGGCCAGTTGGGGCAGGCCATCCATCAGCCAGCGCCGGTTCACCCCCACCAGGGGCGCCATGTCGGCAATGGTGCCAATGCAATAGAGGTGACTGGCCACCTGGAGGCCGTCCTTGCGTTTGAGGCTTTGGCAAAGGCTGGCGGCCAGCACGTAGGCCAGACCCACCCCTGCCAGGCCCCGATAGGGGGATTTTGCTGGGGTGCACTCCGGATGGAGCAGGGCTAGATGGGGGGGCAGGGGATCGGGCAGGGTGTGGTGGTCGGTGAGGATCACCTCCACCCCAAGGGCCTGGGCCCGCTCCAGGGCCTCCAGGGCGGATACGCCGTTGTCCACCGTTACCAGCAGCCTTATCCCCTCGCCTGCCAGCCGCTCAACCATGGCCGCATTCAGCCCATAGCCCTCCTCCATGCGGCTGGGGATGGCAGCCACAGGCTGGGCGCCCAATCGCTGCAAAACCCCCACCAGCAGGGCGGTGCTGGTCATGCCATCGGCGTCGTAGTCGCCGCAAATGGCCAGCCGTTCGCCGCTGGAGCAGGCCAGTTGCAGCCGTTGGATCGCCACGGCAAGGTCGGGAAAGTGCCGCTTCGCGGCGGGGGCGGCCGGCGGATCCAGCAGTTCGGCAATCGCTTTGGCCTGGCGAAACCCCCTCCGCCAGAGCAGGGCAACTAGGGAATCGGGTAGGGGCTGTCCCTGCAAATTGAGCTCCGCTTCCCAGCCCTCCTGTTGGGGTAGGGCCTCGGGGAGGTGCCAGCGTTGCTCAGCGAGGGCAGGGAGCAACGGG
>NZ_JAGQBV010000056.1:0-13177 GCF_024345815.1 Cyanobium sp. HWJ4-Hawea
AGCTTTCGATCAGGGTTGCCAGCAGACCCACAGCCGTAACGAGCGCCCAGGCCCTGCCGCCGGGCACCAGAGCCAGGGCGGCCATAACCAGGGCCATCAGGGCCGATCCCACCAGGCTGGCGGCCGTGCCCTCCAGGCTGATTGCCCCCTCGGTGCCGGGGGCAACAGGCCTCCAGGTGGTGATCAAGATGGTGTGGCGACCCCAGCGTTTTCCAATTTCACTGCCAAAGGTGTCGGCCAATTTGGCCGCAAAACTGGCCGCAAATCCCAGCAAAAGCAGGGGGCGCGCCGGGGCAGGCAGCAGGGGATATGCAATGGCCAGAATCGCCCCGGTGGCAGCAGATCCCCAGACGTTCTCCGGACCGCGCCTACCGCCCCTGGCCTCGGCTAGGCCCAGGGCGGCCTTGGTGCGAAAACCCAGCTTGGTTACGGCTGAACCAAGGGCCAGGTAAACCACCACCGCCAACCAACCACGGGGACCCAGGCCCGTCCAAAGCAGGGTCCCGAGGATGCCGGCATGCACCCAGCCGGAGCGGGTGAGGAGCGGCAGGCGCTGGGCCCAGGCAATCAGGCCGCCATTGACCAGCAGGGCGATCAGGAGCGGATGGGATAGGGCCATTCAGGGCAGTTGTGTTGCACAGGTCTAAGCCCGATGGAGAAAGGGGCCTTGGGCAGCAGATAATCGCCCCATGACGCTGCTGCCCTGATGGTGTTTAACAGTAAGGAAACCTTCTTCCTGGACCTGGGCAGCGAAGGGGCCCAACCGGCCAAGGTCGCCATCAAAGAAGAGGTCGCCATAAAGGAAGAGGCAGCGATCGATGGAGCTGCTGCTAAGGCAGCTGCGGCCGTAATCACCTTGGGGGCCAGCGTCAGCCCAGTGACAGGCGGCAGCCCTGCGCCAAGCGCAAGCCCTACTCCCAGCTCCAGCCCTGCGGCCAGCTCCAGCTCCAGCCAAACAACTGCCGAGGCCATTGCCGCCGAGTTGCGCGCTAGCCAGGAGGCCCTACCTCCCCCCAGCAACATCACCTTTGCCCCGGATTGCCTCAATCCAGCCAATGCCGTGCCCACCCGGCGGCGCAAAGCAGGGGCCAATCTCAATGGCTTCCGGGACATGGGCAAAGGCCTGTTCAAGCCCTAGAGAGCGGCTCTCCAGGCAGATAGCTGGGCCGCCGCTGCCACGGCGGCTGTAGATGTGCGCAAAATCGTTGGCCCCAGGCTGACGGGCTGCCAGCCATGGCTGATGGCGCATTCCTGCTCCAGGGGGCTCCAGCCCCCCTCCGGCCCCACCGCCACGGTGATCTCCTGGCCCATTTGGCAATCCTGATTAGCCAGGTGGCCAAGGGCGGCGGCCAACAAGGGCAAGCCCTCGGTTCTGGTGGTGGGCAGCAGCCTCAAGCCGGGCCTGGGGGCGGCAAAAAGCTCCACTGCCCGCTGCTGGCAGCCCAGCTGCGGCAGCCAAAGCCGCTCACATTGCTCGGCCGCTTCCCGCAGGATTGTCTGGTGGCGTTCGTGGCTACGCAGCTCCGGCGCCGTGCTGCGCTCGGCAATCACCGGGGTGATGCAATCAATCCCCAATTCGCAGGCCATCCGTAGCAGCAGCTCCCCATCCCGTTTGGGCCAGGCCACCACCAACTCCAGTCGCCAGCTGGGGGCATCCAGCTGCTGCAGGGGTGCATCGAGGGGCTGCTCGAGCTGGGCCAGGCCCTCGGCCGTAAGGGCGGCATGCCAGAGGCGGCCAGCCCCATCCACCAGGGCAAAGCCATCCCCCTGGCGCAGGCGCAGAACCCGGCGCAGATAGTGGAGCTCGCTCTCCAGCAGGGGCAGCTGATTAAGGGCTAGGGAGCTGCCAGCCAGGGCCCCCAGCCGGGCCGGAGGAACCAGCAGCCGCCGCCGTTCCTTGGCCACTAGCTATCAAATACGGATTCGGGCTGCTCCTCAATCGGCCAGTCTTCGTTGAGGCCGCCCACCAACAGCTCCTCGATCTCCACCATGTCGCGGTTCAGCTGGCGGAGGGCGTTGATCAACACGTCGAGGCCAAAGCCGTCGCTGGTGCCCAGGTCTACCCAGCAGCGGGCCCAGGCGTCCTGATATTCCATCGGACCCATGTTGTGCATCAGGGCCGGCATGGCCGCCTCGGCGTCTTCCTGGTCGTAAGCCATCCAGCTGAGGTCGGCCCCCTCCTCATGGACCTGCAGGGCTTCGGCATTGAAGGCGCCGCACTTACCCAGGAAAAACCAGCTGTCGAAAGCGGTCTCCACATAGCCCCGCTCACCGCCCCCGGGTGGGTTGGCAAAGCGCAACCAAAACCAGCAATTGAAGGGATCGAAATCGCGGAAGCGCACCTCCATGGTCGATCGGTCTGCAGTGGGGATCGCCCTATCAAACCAGGCATGCTGGGTGAATGCTTGAGCTGCGTGGCATCACCTACCAACCAGCCACCCGCAGCACCCCGGTGCTTCAGGGGCTCAACCTGGCCCTGAAGGAGGGCCAGCTGGGCCTGGTGGCGGGTGCCAGTGGCTGTGGCAAAACCACCATGCTGGAGGTGATCTGCGGCCTGGCTAAGGCCGATCAGGGTGAGGTCTGCTGGCAGGGGCAGGTGCTTAACGGCCGCCAACGGCGCTGGCTTTGCGGCCTGGTTTTTCAATTCCCAGAGCGCCACTTCCTGGGGTTGAGCGTGGGCCAGGAGCTGAAGGTGGGCCACCGCCGGCTCAGCGCCGATGACGCCAATGCGGTGCTGGAGTTGGTGGGGCTGGCGGGGTTGTCGCTGCAGCAGCCCCCCGAACAGCTCAGCGGCGGCCAACAGCGGCGGCTGGCCCTGGCGGTGCAACTGCTGCGTAACCCCAAGGTGCTGCTGCTGGATGAACCGACAGCAGGCCTCGACTGGGAAGTGCGGGGCGAAATCCTGGCCATGCTGCAGGCCCTAGCCAAGGAGCGGGCCGTGTTGGTGGTCAGCCACGAGCCGGATTTATTTAGGGGCCGCATTGATGCCTGCTGGCGCCTGGAGACGGGCCAGCTCAATCCTTACGATGCCCTGGTCAGGGATAAATAGCGTTGAGCGACCAGCTGTTGCGGGCCACCGCCGCCGGGGGCGGGATCCGATTGGTGGCAGTTACCACCACTGAAGCCAGCCGGCAGGCCCGGGAACGCCATGGCCTTTCATTTTTGGCTACGGCCCTGTTGGGGAGGGCGATGACCGCCGGCCTGCTGCTGGCCAGCTCCATGAAGGTGGCCCACGGCAGGGTGAATCTGCGGATCCAATCCGACGGCCCCCTGCGGGGCTTGATGGTGGATGCCGGCCGCAACGGCACGGTGCGCGGCTACGTGGGCACCCCAGCCCTGGAGCTTGATTTGGTCGATGGCCCGGGGGGGCTGGCCCAGTTCGACTTCAAAACCGCCACCGGCACCGGCTATCTGCATGTGGTGCGGGATCTGGGGGAAGGGGAGCCCTTCAGCTCAACGGTGGAGCTGGTCAGTGGCGGCATCGGCGAAGACCTCGCCTCCTACCTGCTCCATTCCGAACAGACCCCATCTGCGGTGTTTGTCGGGGAGCAAATCGACAGCCAGGGGTTGCGCTGCAGCGGCGGGGTGCTGGTGCAGGTGCTGCCAAAGGCCGCCCGTGAACCGGCCCTGGTGGCCCTGCTGGAGGCCCGTTGCCAGGAGGTAAGTGGCTTCAGCCAAAGGCTTGCCAACAACGCAGACAATCTGCAGGCATTGCTGGAAGACATCTTTCCCGACCTGGATCCCCAGCCCCTGGAAACCGCCGCCACCCGCCAGCAGGTGCGCTTTGAGTGTCCGTGCAGCCGCGACCGCAGCGTCGCGGCCCTAATGCTGTTGGGCCGCAGCGAGCTCAGCGCCATGCTCGCCGAAGACGGCCAGGCGGAGATCATCTGCCACTTCTGCAACGAGCATTATCTAGTTGGGCCAGAGGAGCTGCAGGAGATAATTGATGGGCTAACCACAGATGCGGATTAACTACCGATTTGGCTTAACAGCCGATTTGACCTAACTAAATCCCCATCAGGGCAGGGTGAAACCGGACTGGAGGTTTTTTAAATCCAACATCACCCAGGTCACCCAAACCAGCAGTGCCACACCCCCTGAAACCGCAGCTGCACCACCGGCAAAGCGCAACAACACCTGCATTCCACTCACCTCCTTCACAGACCCACTCCACGTTTCGCTCCATTTTGACCTGCAACGGGCCCAGCTGAGGGCTGCAGGGGCCCTAGTCAGTAGCTGTAGTTAGCCACGAACAGGCTGGCGTCACTGGAGGGCTGGGAACCGGGCTGGTAGGTGCCAAGGCTGGCCTCACCATTGGCCCTAGCTCTGGCCAGCAGCGCCTGCTGACCGGCCACCAGATCGCTTCCTGCCCAGCCCTGCAAACAGGAGTGCTGCAACGCCCGGCCGAAGGAGAAGCCCAGGTGCCAGGGGGCACCCGCCTGATGGGCGGCCCGATTGATCTCATTCAGACAAATGCTGGCGTCCTCCTCCGCCAGGCCACCGGAAAGGAAAAGAATTGCCGGCACCGCCGCTGGCACCGTGCGAGCCAGTGTCCGCAGGGTGAATTCACCCACCTGCCCAGCCGAAGAACGCTCCGGGCAATCGGCACCGGCCGTGGTCATCGAGGGCTTGAGCAGGCTGCCCTCCAGGAACACCCCATTGACCGCCAGGGCCCCATAGACGGTGCGCAGCACCCACTCCTGCACCGCCGCCGTAGTGGCGATGTCGTGGTCGCCATCCATCAGGATTTCCGGCTCCACAATTGGCACCAAACCCTGCTCCTGGCAGGTGCGGGCGTAGCGGGCCAGACCCCAGGCGTTTTCACGCACCGACAGTTCCGATGGACAACCGTCGGAACTAATCCGTAAAACAGCGCGCCATTTGGCAAATCGGGCACCACGGGCGTAATAACGCTCGGCCCGTTCCGCCAGGCCCTTGAGACCGGTGCACCAGGTTTCACCGGGCAGGGCTCCGGCCAAGGCCTCAACCCCCAGATCAACCTTGATGCCAACGCGGATTCCCTGGTCCCGGAACAGATCCACCAGGGGGCTAGGGCCAGCTCCTGCGGTCACCGTCGAGTCTTGGAAGAGGGTTTCCTCGTAGAGGATCACCCCAGAAATGTGTTCCGCCAGACCCGGTGTGGTGGCCAAAAGGGTCCGGAAAGCGCGGCGATTTTCTTCGCTGTTATCAACGCCAATCGCCTCAAAGCGTTTGCCAATGGTGCCGGTCGATTCATCGGCAGCCAGCAGTCCGGTGCCTGGAGCAGCAAGGGCAGCGGCCGTCTCGGCCAGCTCCTCTCGAAAAAAGTCGAGGGTCATGGGTTAATCCAGGCCGAATCAAATTGAAATATCAACCTAGGCGCGTTCCGCTCAGCCAACGGCATGAACATAGAAGAAAACATTTGCCAGAACAAAAACAAGGGGCAGGCCAATCTCAAACCCCATCTCAACACGGTTCACAAGCAGCTTGCTTTCACCGCCAAAGCGATTCACCAGGGATATGAAATAGCCAATGAATAGCTCGGCCATCATGAAGAAGAACAGAAACAGAGTGTATTGATCGCCAATTGTGAAATAGGGAACCCGAGGTATTGAAGTGGCAATGATCAGCTGGTAGGCAAGGGTGGTGAATAGCAAGCTACTGACAAAGGCAATTCGATCGCCAATGGCGTCAATCGGAATAGCCAGAAAGAAGATACTGGTAAAACTAAGGACGGCCAAAGGGATAAATATTTTATACAGATAGAAATCACTTTTTCTGCTTACATCGACCTCCAGCCTGAGCATGGAGAAAATGTCGTTTCCATGGTCAGGGTCGTCGTAGTCGAACACCCGACTTTCAAAACGCGTAATATCCCATTCAGTGATATCAAAATCCTTACTTACGCTAAGATTTTCACCATCATCAACAAAGCGCAAAATATCGCTATCCCAGGCAAATGAGGAGATCTTGGCAACCAGCTTTTGCTTATCAAAGGGGAAGCGGTGCAGGTCGAAATTTGAGGCAAGCTTCACCTGCAATCTGCGGGTCAGCTCAGCTCGACCATTGCTGAAGATGGCCAAATTAAAATCATCCCCCTCGGTCGCACCCAGCTCATTGATGAAGGTGATTTGGGGGTCCCAGTGGGTTTTCAGAAAATCATGGGCCTCATCGTTGGCATAAACTCGCTCTGCCTCGCCAGGGAGGAGCTCCTTAGCAAGCCTGGGGTCACACCAATTGGCATCCAAAAAAGCATCCAAAATGAAATAATTTTCATTTGGCTCAATTTTAGGAATTTGATCAACGTGTAAATCCACATCCACCTTGAGGGGTTGCCCAGGTGCTGCTATTGGTGGGGCGAGCGGATCCACACCAATCGCAGCAATGGGGAAACAATTAATTAGGGAATTGATCTTTTTAGCGGATTTAGACTTTTCAGACTGTTTAGTAGTGGGCAAGGCTGTGGCTGGCTTTTTCGCATCAACTGCCGAATTGGCAGCCATGGCCGAAACGCCTAGGCCCGCACATAGGCTCAAGCTAAAAACAAATATCAGAAACCTTCGAATTTGCGCACTTACCTTGAACCAAAGCCGTGAACGTAACGCCAAAGGGCCAAAGCAACATTGGCCCCAACCTAGGCGCAATTCAAATGACTATCAACAATGCGCCAAGAAGGAGCATCACCAAAGCCGGCAAACTCTGCAGCTGCAAAGGTCCAATTGCCAGGCCCTGGGGCGAGGCCGTATTGGCAATTAGTGGATCCGGTAGGGCCGCAACCACCAGGGCATTGAGCAGGCCCCCCAGCAGCAAGCCCACGGCCAAAAGGCCAAATCCCCAGAGCACGGCGGGCAAGAAACGCCGATTGCGGCGCTGCAGGCTTACCACCGTGGTACCCGTGGCCAGGGCCAACAGCAATTCGGCCGGGGCCCCAGGCACAAAAAGGATTAGGGAGAAGAGCACGGCAAAAACAGCCACCGGCAGCCAGCGCTCCAGGGGCTCGGTGGGCAGGGCCAGGCTTGGCAGCGAAGGCATACCAGGCATCGCTGGCAAACCTGGCATCGAACCCTTAAACGCAGGCACCTTAAAAGCGGGAACCTTCAGGCCACCCCCCTTTAAACCAGGCACCTTCAGGGCAGGCCCTTTGGCGGTCACGGTTGCCTGCTCCCGCTGGGAAGCGGTCTTGGCCGCACTGCTCACCTTGCCCTGTTGGCGCTCCTTGAGCCGATCCATCAGCACGCTGTCGTAGGCCGCCTCTATTCGGGAACGGGCCATGGTGTCGTCGCCCACCTCGGCCAGGCGGGCCTGCTTGGCCTCCTGCACCACATCAAAGCTGGCATCTGCCGCTATGCCCAGCCGCTCGTAGGGGCCCAAATCGGAGCGTTGATTCATTAGCTAAGAGCCTAGAGGTGGCTTAGAAGAGCGGCTCGCTGCTTTGGAAGCCGGCATCCTGCTGGAGCGCCCGGCGGCGCAACTCAGCCTCGGCGGCTGGCAGGCAGTGGCGACGCTTGAGCAGGGGCATTTGGGGGGGCAGGTGGCTGCCCTCACGCATTTCGATAGTGTCTGGGTTTGCACCCTCCAGCTTGGACTGGAAATTGACGTAATCGCAGCCCCCGTCAGGGCGGGGACGCACCAGCCAGACAGGCTTCGGCATCGCTGTGATGGTTTATTAAAGCCAGTCTGGCGCGGCGAGAGCAACACCGCGATTAGGCCTACAGGGCGATGGGCTAGAGGGCGATGGGCTAGAGGGCGATCGGCTCGACGCCACTGACCACCGGGGCCACTGCGCTCAAGTTGAACTCAGGATGGTCCTCGGCCAGCTGGTTGAGGTTCCAGTCGTTCTTAAACAGCAGCACCGGCCGATCCCAGGCATCGCGCACGGTCTTGCAATTGAAAATGCGACCGACCTGCTCCAGGGCCGGCCAACCGCCGGTTACCCAGCGGGCCACGCTGAAACCCAGGGGTTCGAGGCGGGTTTCCACTCCATATTCGTTTTCCAGCCGGTACTGGACCACCTCCAACTGCAATTGGCCCACCGCCGCCAGGATCGGGTCGCGCTTGCTTTGGTCGGTGTCATAGAGCACCTGCACCGCCCCCTCCTCGCGCAGCTCATTCACCCCTTTGCGGAAGCTTTTAAAGGCCGAAGGGTTGGGATTGCGCAACCACGAAAAAATCTCCGGACTGAAGCAGGGGATCCCCTCGTATTCCACCTTGGGCCCCACATAGAGGGTGTCGCCAATGGCAAACATGCCCGGATTATTTAGGCCGATCACATCGCCCGGATAGGCGTCTTCCACCACCTCCCGATCCTGGCCAAACAGCTTCTGGGGCCTCGATAGGCGAATGGTCTTACCGCTGCGGGCATGGCGCACGCTCATGTCCTTTTCAAACTTGCCGCTGCACACCCGCACAAAGGCGACCCGGTCGCGGTGGCGGGGGTCCATGTTGGCCTGCAATTTGAAGACAAAGCCACTGAAATCTGGGCTGAGTGGGTCCACATCGCCGCTGGCCGATGGCCTGCTGCAGGGCCGTTGGGCCAATTCCAAAAAGGCATCCAAAAACGGCCTCACGCCGAAGTTGGTCATGGCCGAACCAAAGAAAACCGGGCTTAGCTCGCCCCCATGCACCAGCTCCAGGTCGAGGTCGGCACCGGCTCCATCTAGCAACTCCAGTTCCTCAAGGGCCGTAGCCAGCAGTTCCGGTTCCACCAGTTGGGCCAGTTCCGGATCCCTGGCATCCAGGCGCCTCTCTTCGCTCTGCTTGCCCCGCTCGGCCCGCTCAAACAGCACCACCTCCTTGCTGCGCCGATCAATCACGCCGCGGAAGCGGTCACCGCTGCCGATCGGCCAATTCACCGGCCAGCAGGCCAGGCCCAGCTCCTGCTCAATCTCATCGAGCAGCTCCAGGGGTTCGCGCCCGGGCCGGTCCATCTTGTTGATGAAGGTGAAGATCGGGATCTGGCGCATGCGGCAGACCTCAAACAACTTGCGGGTCTGGGGCTCCAGGCCCTTGGCCGCGTCCTCGAGCATCACCGCGTTGTCGGCGGCGGCCAGGGTGCGGTAGGTGTCCTCCGAAAAGTCCTGGTGGCCTGGGGTGTCGAGCAGGTTGATCGTGGTGCCGGCGTAGTCGAACTGCAGCACCGTGGAGGTAATCGAGATGCCCCGCTGCTTCTCGATCTCCATCCAGTCGGAGGTCACCTTGCGCTGTTCGCCCTTGGCCTTAACGGCGCCAGCCTGCTGAATCGCCCCCCCGTAAAGCAGCAGCTTTTCCGTAAGGGTGGTCTTACCCGCGTCGGGGTGGGAAATGATCGCAAAGTTGCGCCGCCGGGCTACCGCTGCGGCCAGCTCGGCTGATTCAGGGCTGGACAGGCTGGTCATCGGACCAGCCTGCCAGGCGCCCCCACACCTCCAGGTAGCGATCCCCCAACTCAGCCACCTGCAAACCCACCAGGCCCGCCTCCCGCAACTGGGTCCGCACCTCCTCGACGCTGAAGGCCGCATGCAGGGAGGCCAGGTAGTCGCGACGCAAAAGCGCCGCCCCAGGACCATCCAGCTGGCCCAGGTGCAGCTCCTGGAGGGCCAGGGCCGCTTCGGGGCTGGCCGGCCGGCGCAAATCCTTGATGTAGACCGCCGCGCCAGGACACCCCAGCTGGCCCAGGGACCGCCAGAGCACCTGGGGGTCGTGCAGATGGTGCAAAAGGCTGTTGCTAAGTAGGCCGCTGAAGCCCCCAGGCAGGGCTGGATCGGGCAAAACGGCCTGTACAAACCAAATCCGGCCCGCCCGCTCCGCCGGTAGGGCCGCCAGCGCCTGCCGGCCCAGCTCGAGCATCGCCCCGGCACCATCCACCGCCAGCACCGAAGCCGAGCCAAAGCGTTCCGCCAGGCGAAAACTGATATTTCCGGGCCCGCAGCCCAGGTCCACCAGCCGATCACCCAGGCCCCCGGGAAAAAAATCGGCCAGCCGATCCACAAAGGCCTGGTCGCTGCTGGCGAAATCGGCGGCGCCGTAGGCCAGGGCCTGCTGGCAGTCGTCCATCAATTCAGGCTCGCAGGTCCGCTGCACCGAGGCCGCGCTGGGGTTGCGCTGTGGATAGTGGCAACGAATGGTTGCACACCCCATCAGTGGCGTTATGGTTCGGCACACTGATCCGCCATACCCCCTATGACCATCTCCACCACCCCCGCAGCGGCCCTAGCAGCAGAAGCCGCCTACGCGGCTCCGGCGGGCACCCCGGTGGGCGGAGATTTCCCAGCCACAGCGCCAGCTGCCAACCCGGTTTTTTACCGCACCTACAGCCGCAAAACCCCCAGCGGCAGGGAGAGCTGGCACCAGGTGGCCGAGCGCAACCTCGAGGGCCTGCGGGTGCTCGGCAACCTCAACGAAGCGGAAGTGACCCTGCTGCGGCGGATGCAGCAGCAGCAAAAGGCCCTGCCCTCGGGCCGCTGGCTCTGGATTGGGGGCACCGATTGGATTGAGCGCCACTACAACTTCTCCGGCGCCTACAACTGCACCTCCACCAACCTGGTGGACTGGGAAGCCTTCGGTCTGATGATGGACCTGGCGATGATGGGTTGCGGCACCGGCGCAATCATTGAGCCCCAGCTGATCAGTCGCCTGCCGGCGGTGCGCAACCGGCTCGTGATCGATGCAGTCACCGACATCGGCGCCACCCCCCCTGGCCAGCGCCAGGAGCACACCAGCACCAACATCACCACCAACGGCGGCGTCAACCTGGTGACGGTCAAGGTCGGTGACACCCGCCGCGGCTGGGTCGACAGCTACCAGCTACTGCTTGAGCTCTGCAGTGATGAGCGCTTTGGCGAAAATGGCCAGGGCGGTGAGGTGCACATCAGCGTCGACCTCTCCGATGTGCGGCCCGTGGGCGAAACCCTCAAGGGCTTTGGCGGCATGGCCAACCCCGTCAAGCTGAAGGATCTCTACGGCCGGGTGGCCCAGCTGCTCAACAGGGCCATTGGCCGCCAGCTCACCTCCGTGGAGTGCTGTCTGTTGATTGATGAGGCCGCAGTCACGATCGTGGCGGGCAACATTCGCCGCAGCGCCGGCATGCGCCAGTTCAGCGCCGAAGACAACAGCGCCGCCGGCGCCAAGGAAAACCTTTGGCAGCAGGACAGCGAGGGCAATTGGCGCATCGATCCCGAGCGCGATGCCCTGCGCATGGCCAACCACACCCGGGTGTTCCACACCCGCCCCTCAAAAGAGGTGGTGCATGAGGCCGTGGTCAAGCAGTTCCAGAGCGGTGAAGGGGCAATCCAATTCGCACCCGAGGCCATCGCCCGCTCCAATGCCGACCTACTCAGCACCCCCGAGCTGCGCACCGAGTTCATCGACATCTACTGCGACCAGGGCCGGGAACAGGCCGGCCGTTGGTTGACCACCCACCACCCTGAAATCAGCCCCGCCGAACTGGAGCACCGCCTGGGCCGCTATGGCCTCAACCCCTGCGGTGAAATCCTCGGCGCCGATTTCCACTGCAACCTCGCCGAGATCCATCTCAACCAGATCGATCCCGCCGACCACCAGGCCCAGGCCGATGCCTTCAAGGCCGCGGGCCTGGCCGTGGCCTGCCTGCTCAACCACCGCTTCGATGTGGAGCGCTACCGCCAGAGCCGTGCCTGGGATCCGATCGTGGGCGTGAGCTTCACGGGCCTGTTCGACTTCTTCGTGCATGCCTTTGGCACCCCCTGGTTGAAGTGGTGGGAGGCCGGCCGCCCCGAAACCGAAGAGGGCATTTCCTTTAAGCAGCAGGAAGCTGCCTACCTGGGCCGCTGGAAGCAGATCGTCAACGAAGCGGTCTGGGAATACTGCGACCGCCAGGGCCTGCGCCGCCCGAACCGCTGCACCACGGTGCAACCAGCCGGCACCAAGAGCCTGCTCACCGGTGCTTCCCCCGGCTGGCACCCCCCCAAGGCCCAGCGCTTTATTCGCCGCATCACCTTCCGCAAGAACGATCCGGTGGCCCTGGCCTGCCTCGATTACGGCTACTCGATCGTGCCCTCCCAATCCGACAAGGACGAACAGGGGCGTCTGCTCAACGATCCATTTGATCCCCGCTGCACCGAGTGGCTGGTGGAGATCCCCACCGAAGTGAGCTGGGCCAACATCCCTGGCGCCGATGCGGTGGAGATCAACAACTTCTCCGCCATGGCCCAGTTCGATTTCTACATGCAGGTGCAAAAGCACTACACGGCCCACAACACCTCAGCCACCGTTGAGTTCCGCGAAAACGAAATCGAACCCCTGGCAGAGGCCATCCACCAGGCCATCGACAAGGGTGAGGGCTACATCTCGGCGGCCCTGCTGGCCCGCTTTGATGCCAATGCCACCTTCCCGCGGCTGCCCTTCGAGCCGATCGATCACGCCACCTACCTCAGCCTCAATGCCGAGGTGGCTGGGCGCCGTAGCTGCCCAGACTTTTTTGAAGCCCTGCAGCGCTACGACCGCGGTGAACTGGTGGAAGCGGGTCCGGCCGGCTGCGACTCCGATAAGTGCCTGCTGCCCCTGGCTAAACCCAGCGGCAACTAGGCATTAGTGGCGATGCCAGCTTCGCTGAAAACTGGCCTGGGCGCTGTTGCTTTGGCCCTATTGGTAGGTGGTTGCCAAAGCTGGTGGCCCTGGAATAACCAGGGCAATGGCGGCAGCCCAGGCCAGGGCAACTGCCGCCTTAGCCCTGAAGAGCTAACTAGCCAAACCAAGGGCCTGGCCCTGCAGCAAAAGGCATTGGCGAGCATCAAGGCCGAGGCCTTCATCCCGCCTAACAAACCGACTGCCATCGATCCGGCCCTGGCTGAGCGCTACACCCAGGAGGATCGGGATCTCGATGAACAGCGTTATCAAACGGCCTTGCTCGATTGGCAGCAATTAAATGCCGAGCGCTATCGGCTCTGGCTTGCGGACCACACCCGCCGCGAACGGCAGCTGGAATTGGGCCTCCAGGCCAAAGCCCAAAAACTGCGCCAACAGGGCTGCCCCCCAGTGCCACCAGCCAGCCCTTGATCGCGGAGCACCGCATGGAAGGAGAACCACGTGGGCGGATCACCGCATGGGAAAATGGTTTAGTTGCCGATTTGCTCGGTAACGACCCCCTGGAGAGGTGGTCGAGTGGTTGATGGCTCTGGTCTTGAAAACCAGCGGAGTGAAAGCTCCCGCGGGTTCGAATCCCGCCCTCTCCGTTTTTTTTACA
>NZ_JAGQBV010000057.1:0-11751 GCF_024345815.1 Cyanobium sp. HWJ4-Hawea
CTCGATTTGGGCACTCCACTGGGGGCAATGCAAATCCCAAATACAGCGGTTACCGGGCTGCTGCTTGGCCCCCATCTCCCGCAACCAAGCCTCCAGGGAAGGCAAGGGGTGGTGGTAGAGGGGGGTATCGCCCCTGGGGATGTCGGCAAGTTGAACCAAGGGCCTGGAATCTTCCATCTCAGCGCTCTCCCCGCAACCAGGCCAAGCCAATTCCCAATGCCAAGCTGAAAAGCAACGTCAAGCCCAACAGTAGAAGTGCCAGCCACTCGCCGCCCGAAAGGGGGCGGCGCTGATCCGCAACCACGACCGGAGCTGGGCCAGATCCATTAGGCGGCGGCAGCTGGACCCCCATCTGGGTCTGCAGCTGGCTGTCATAAAGCTGGCGCGCCCCCGGATCCCCCAATACCCCATAGGCCTCCTGCAGATTTTGAAAGGCCCGGGCGGCCCTATCTGCCGGCAAGGCCGTGGTGTCGGGGTGGTAGCGCTTGCTCAGGGCCCGAAATGCCTGGTGCAGCTGATCGGCACTGGCCTGCGGCGACACCTCCAGCAGGGCGTAGTAATTGGGCCGAAAAGGGGGCGGGCCTAGCAAAACTGCCGAACCGTGCTGGGGGATCCTAGGTAGGTCGTCTCCGTAACCCAAGTGGATGGCCCTGGACCAGGCAGTGCTATGGCAGGAACTGGGCTGGACCCCCACCCCTGAACAACAGCAACAGCTAGAGGAGCTCCAAGGGCTGTTGCGCCATTGGAACAGCCGACTGAACCTGACCCGCCTGGTGGAGGGCGACGACTACTGGATATCCCAGGTATTCGACAGCATCTGGCCCCTGGTGCCGGTGCTAAAGGCCGATGCCAATGCCCCCCTGCGGATTGTCGATGTGGGCACGGGCGGCGGCTTCCCCGGGCTGGCGATCGCCATCGCCATGCCCCAGGCAAAGCTCACCCTGGTGGACTCGGTGGGACGCAAGGTGGAGGCGGTGGCCGCCATGGCCGAAGCCCTGGGCATGCAGAAAAGGGTGGAAAGCCGTTGCGAGCGCATTGAACAAACTGGTCGCCAACCGCTCTGTCGAGGTCAGTTCGATTGGGCCCTGGCCAGGGCAGTGGCCAAGGCCCCAGTGGTGGCCGAATACCTGGTGCCCCTCCTCGCCCGGGGGGGCAGGGCCTTGCTGTATCGGGGGCAATGGGAAGCGGCAGACCAAAAGGCCCTGGAGCAAGCCGCGGCCAGCCTCAACTCCGGCATCGAGGCCTGCCTGCAACGCGAACTGCCCCAGGCCAAGGGACTGCGCCATGCCCTGATCCTGAACCGCCTCGGCCCCTGCCCCAAGGCCTACCCCCGGGCCGTGGGCATTCCCAGCAAGCAACCCCTTAGCTAGACCTCCTCAATCAACCGCCGCACGGATTGGCCGCCGAGACGCCGCTTCAGCTGCCGCAGGATGGCTGGAATCTCCTGGGCCCAGGGGCTTTTGCCCAATACCAGTAGTAATTCAGCTTCGCTCACCTGCTGGTCGAAAGCATCGGCATTGGCCCCAGGAAACCAATGGCCCCCGTTCCCCAGCAAGCCGTAGCGGGCCTTGGCAAAACTCTCCAAATCCCAGGCCTCAAGCAGATTGTGGAGCCAGAGCAGCAATGGCAAATTGAGCTGGCCCGGCGTGTCGGGCCAATCCGGCAATCCCTCCTGCCAAGAGGCCAACCAGGGCTCGCCTAGGGCCACCTGACGGGCTTCCTCCAACCGCTCCAGCAGAGGCGGCAACAGCTCCGGAGCCCGGGGCAAAAGTTCGACCGCCTGCAGGTGGAGGTCCAAATCACCGGGGCCTGAGGCGCCCACGCTGATCGTGTGGATACCGGGGGCAGTCAGGCAGAAAAGGTCGTTAAAAACAATCGGATGCAAGGGGGAGCAAAGCTCCAGCAGGCGCGCTGATGGGTGGTGCAAGTGGCCCCCCTTATCGGTGGGACTGATCACAAATACCCCCATGTCATGGGCGCGGGCCAGCTCAATTGCCGGCCGATTTTCCTGGCGAATGAAGTACCAGTGCAGATTCACGTAATCGAATTGGTCACTGGCAATAGCCCGCTCAATTAGGGCCAGGGAACCGTGGGTGGAGAAGCCCACATGGCCGATGCGACCCTGCTGCTGCCAGCGACGCACCACCTCCATGCAGCCCCCAGGCGCCAGGGTCTGCTGCAGGTGTTCCTCAAGGTTGATGCCGTGGATCGCCAACAAATCGATCCTGCCGCCATCGGCCAGGCCCAGCCGGGAAAAGCTGGTTTCAAGCTCCGCCTCAAATTCGCCTGGATCAGCAGCCGGGGGCACCTTGGTTTGCAAGATCCGCTTGGGATCGGGCACCTTTGCCAACAGCGCCCCCAATTGGCGCTCGGAGCTGCCGTAGTGGCGTGCCGTTTCGATGTGGTGAAGCCCCACTTCCACGGCCCTAGCCAAAGTGGTCTGGAGCTTTTGCTGGCTTGCCCCGCTGATCTGATCCGCGTCCAAGTCGCTCCAGCTCTGCTGAAATCGCATCCCGCCCAGGGAGAGCAACGGCATCTCCAGCTCGGTGCGGCCAAAGCGCCGGGTGGGGATAGGAGCCATCGGCAGCATTTGCGCTCCTGCTAGGGGCTGAGCTCCGGGGCGCGGCGCGGCAAGATTCGCTTTGGCCTAGCCGACTGGGGGAGCCCCAGCGGCTGGATATCTTGCTGGGCCAACTGGGCATCGAGCTCCGGCAAGGTCTCGTAGGCCACCCAATGGATGCAGTCGACCGGACAGGTATCTATGGCCTCCTGGATCAACTCGGTGCTGTCGCCGTCCTGGCGCAGGGCCCTTGAGCGCCCCCATTGGGGTTCTACCAAAAAAGTATTTGTCGCCACATGGGTGCAGTAGCGGCAGCCAATACAAACGGCCTCATCAACCCAAACCGCCTGCTGGCGCAGGGCACCACCGAGCAGGGGCTCAGCTCCAGTGCATTGCAGGCCTGGATCGGAGATATTGGCCGAAAAGGCCAAATGGGCAGCTGAATCCAAGCCCTAGGCCCAGCGGGTCACAACCAACTCGATGCTGCCATCGTCGTGGTTGGTTTGTTCACTCACCTGGAAACCCTTATCTGCCGTGGCCGAAAGGATGGAGCGCAGGGCGTAGCGCTGGCTGAGTTGGTTTAGGAAGCGCTCCACAGGCACCTGCTGGTTCCAGAGATCCAGATCAGTTACCAGCTCATAGCTGCCAGTTGCTTCATTGAGCCGGAAACCGATATCGGCCCCATTGGCCTGGTCGACCGTCAGGTCGGCAGTAACGGTTTGGCCCCGGTAGCCCCGCACCTGCTGGGCGCCCAGCTGGGGTGGGTGACCGAGGTCGGTGAGGGCCCCAACCAGGGCCTCAAGGTCGCGGAGCTCGGTTTTGACAGTGCTGAAGTGCGACATCAATCAAGAAGCTGGGGACTTGGAGAAACCTGGAGCGGCTGGATTTGGGCCTGGCCCTGGGATTGGAAGGCCTCTGCGGTGCTCTGGCGCCGCTGCAGCACCCCCAGGCGGGCCTCGATGTCCTCGGTGAGCTGCTCACAAGCCAAGCCCTGGAGCCCCTCAACCTGCTCTTCTACCCGGCCATCTGGCCGAATACGAAAACGGATGGTTTCTAGGGCCATCCCCAAAACTGCGAGGTTTGGACAATCGTAGCGGCGTTTGTTAGCAACAGGGCAGATCAGGCCAGCCGCTTTTCACTCAGGCCAGCAGGCCCTCCTCCACCAAGGTCTGCAGCCGCTCGAGAACTTCAGGCTGCTCCAGTTGTTCCAGCGCCAGACGGGCCTCCTCGCGCACACTCGATTCGCCGTCCTGGAGCATGGCAGTGACCAAGCTTTCGACCACATCCTGTTGACGCAGATCCACCAGGTCGTTGAAAAGCCGGCCCAGGGCCCAGGCACTGTTGCAACGCACGGCTGGCTCACTGTCTATGCGCAGACACATCAGTAATTGGGCGGCTGCCGGATCGGCCTTGGCGGGCCCGGTGCTGCCGGCTTCCGCCAGGGAACCTGCCGCCCACAGGCGCACCGCAGCGATATCCACCTGCAGCGAGCGGGTCAGGGGATTCAAAACCGGTGCATCCGGGTAGCTGCCCAAACTCCAGGCCACCGCCTTGCGCACGTAGCCGTTGTGGTCGCCCGCCAACAGGGCAAGCAGGGGTTCAACCGCCATCGGACTGGGGTTTCTGCCCAGGGCATAGACCGCACTCATCCGCACAATTGGACAGGGGGCGGCAAGCAAAGGCAAAAGCCGCGGCAGGGCCCTCGGATCGCGGTGTTCACAAAAGATGCGCAGACCCTGCATCCGCTCGTCATGGCTGCCGGCTAGCAGCACCAAGCCCAAATCACATTCTGCTGCCACATCGGCCGCCGCCGGATCGGTGTTGTCGAGTTCGTCTAGGGGATCCCCCAACAGCTCCTCAGCAAGCTCCCGCGCCAGAACCTCCGGATCGAGATAGAGCTTCTGGGGGCTCCCATCAAAGGGGGCACTGGGCAGCGGCTGGGGATCGATCACGGCGACAGGTTCAACTGATCGGTGCAGGAGCCGCCATGTCACTGGGCAGCCAGATGCGTGCACTCACGGCAAACAGCGCCAGACCAAAAAGCAACACGATGGCTGCGGGCAGGAGGGTGGAGCGGAAAAATTGCACGGCAACTCTGGGCGTGGTGCCATCATCGCCCCTAGGGTTCTCCAAATAGGGCCCAATTGATGACTGCGCCTACAAGCACCTGGCGACGCATCACGGCTGTAGCCGCCGAAGGTGTGGCCAGCGGCACTCCCTACGTGGTGGGAACAAAGCTGCTACAGGGCTGGCTCACCGCCACCGGCATTCCCCTGGGCTTGATCGGGATGCTCGCCTACGCCGAGTTGCCCTACACCCTGAAGATGGTATGGGCACCTGCCCTGGATCGCTGGCCCATCCCCTGGCCAGACCGACGCCGGGGCTGGCTACTGCTACTGCAGTTGCTGCTGGTGGCAGTGATCGGCGCCATGACCTTTCTGCGGCCCAGTCAGCACCCCGCCAACCTCGCGGCGATTGGCCTAATGGCCCTGCTGCTGGCCCTGGTCAGCGCCACCCAGGACATCGTGGTAGATGCATACCGCACCGACCTGCTGCCGGAAGGGGAGCGGGGCGCCGGTGCCGCAGCCACCAATCTTGGTTACCGGGGAGCGATGCTCGCCATAGGTGCCGGCGGTTTCATCCTGGCCGGGCGCCACGGCTGGCCCCTGGCCTTTGGCGCCGCTGCGGTGCTGATGCTGCTGGTGGTGCCGTTCACCCTTACGGCCCCCAAGCTGCCGCCGATTGGCCACCAGGTCACCAGCCTCCGCCAAGCAGTGGTGGGCCCAGCCAGGGAATTCCTGCACCGCACCGGCCGAGGCCGGGGCGCAATGTTGTTGGCCCTGGTGCTGCTCTACCGCTGGCCTGACGGCCTGCTCAACGTGATGGCAGTGCCCTTCCTGATTCAACAGGGGTTTAGCCCAGAAATGGTGGGTTCCGTGCTAGCCGGCTGGGGCATCGGCGCCACGATCGTTGGCACGATTTTGGGGGGAATTCTGTTTGGCAAGTTGGGGATGAACCGGTCCCTATGGGCATTCGCCCTGGTGGGCAGCGCCGGCAATTTGTCCTACTGGGCCCTTGCCAGTTTCGATGGCGGACCAGTGGCCCTACTGCTGGCGGTGGGCCTGGAGAACCTTGGCGGAGGAATGGTGGGAGCAGCCTTTGTGGCCCTACTGATGAGCCTCTGCAATCCACGCTTCTCCGCCACCCAATACGCCCTGCTCTCCGGGGTCTACGCCCTCAGCCGCTCCCTCCTTTCCGGCCAAGCAGGCTTTGTGGCCGAGGGTGTGGGCTGGAGCAACTTCTTCCTGCTCACCGTGGCCTCCTCCCTGCCAGCCTTCCTCCTGATGGTGTGGCTTACCCCCTGGCACGGGGACGGCTGCCGCGGCGCCTTCGATCCGGCCAAGGACCCCACCTAACCCGAAACTGGACTAACAGCCAGCCGGCGGCGCAACTGACCGCAGGCCGCATCGGCATCCAAACCCCGGCTGGCGCGCACACTCACCGCCACATGGCGAGCCATTAATCCGGCCTTAAAGGCTGCCACCGCCTGGGGGGTGGGGCGCTGGAACTCCTCCTCCTCAATGGGGTTATAGGGAATCAGGTTGACGTGGCTTTGGAAACCCCGCAGCAACTGGGCCAGGGCCTCTGCGTGGCGGGGTTGGTCGTTGAGCCCCCCCAGCAGGATGTATTCAAAACTGACCCGCCGACCGGTGATCGCCACGTAACGCCGGCAATCCTCCAGCAATGCCTCCAGGGGATAGGCATGGGCCGTAGGGATCAAGCTTTCGCGCAGCTGCTGATCTGGGGCATGCAGGCTCACCGCCAGGGTGAATTGGGCCCTCCCCAGGCGCTCAAGGGCCAGCTCGGCCAAGGTTGGCAGGGTTTTTGGCACCCCCACGGTGCTCACCGTGATCTGCCGCTGGGCCATGCCTAAATCAGAACAGAGGCAATCGATCGCCGCCAGCACGGCGTCGATATTGAGCAAGGGCTCACCCATGCCCATGAAAACCACATGGCTGGGGCGCTTTTCCATCACCTCCCGCACCCTCAGCACCTGGTCGACAATTTCATGGAGCGCCAGGGAACGCTGCAGCCCCCCCTTGCCTGTGGCGCAAAAACGACAGGCCATCGGACAGCCCACCTGGCTACTCACACACACCGTGAGTCGGTCGGAGCTGGGGATCCCCACCGTTTCCAGGCTGAGTCCATCGGCGGTGCCAAGCAGCAACTTGGTGGTGCCATCCCGGGCCACGCTGCGATGTAGCTCCTGGGAGCGACCCAGCCAATCGTTTGCCCCCGCAGGCGGATTGGCCTGGAGCACCTGTCTCCAGGCCTTGGGCAACACGGTGATTGCCTCCAGGTTTTGGGCCCCCTTGGCGTAGAGCCAATCGTGCAGTTGACGGCCCCGAAAGGCAGATTGGCCCTGGTCCTGGGCCCACCGCTCCAAAGCCGAAAGGCCCATCCCCAAAAGGGGAAGGGCCTCGATGCTGGGCAGATCTAAATCGGCTGGATTCACCAAATCAGAAGGTGGATTCACCAAATCAGGAGCCCGTGGCCCAGCTTCCACTCCACAGCCAAGAGGGCAATGAAACCGAGCATGGCCATGCGGCCATTGAAGTTTTCGGTGTGGGTGTGGAAGCCGTAGCGGGGCAGGCGGCGCTGGGGCACGGGAGTGCCCAGGCTGGTCAGGGGTGTTTTAGTCATCAGTCAGCAGGCCCTCGTCTTGGAGACCCTCAAGGGCAGCAGGATCGGCGATCAATTCCTCCTCAAGGCCCTCCTCCACCGTGGGGCGGGTGAAGGCGGCCACGCTGCTGGCGCTTGCTTCGATGCCATGGCGGCTGCGGGTTGCCGACAGGTCCTCATCGGAAGGGTCATCCAGCACCGCCATTGACGCCGAGGGGGCCGGCATCTCGACCGTGTAGTCGGGGCGAAGGTTCTGCATGCGGCGATAGCCCATGCCGTCCTCTTCAAGGATGTCGGGGTGGGGACCAGCCTCAGCCCGCAATTCCTCTTCGAAGCCACTGAAGCCCGTACCGGCAGGGATCAAACGACCAATGATCACGTTCTCCTTGAGACCGCGCAGCCAGTCGCTCTTGCCCTCAATCGCCGCCTCGGTCAGCACCCTGGTGGTCTCCTGGAAGGATGCCGCCGAGATGAAGCTGTCGGTGTTGAGGGAGGCCTTGGTGATACCCAGCAGCACGGGGGTGAATTCGGCCGGGGCGCCACCGGTGATCGCCATGGCGGAATTGACCTGCTCTACCTGGCGCAACTCAATCAATTCGCCCGGTAGCAGGGTGGTGTCACCGGCGTCTTCAATCCGCACCTTGCTGGTCATCTGACGCACGATCACTTCGATGTGCTTGTCGTCGATCGAAACGCCCTGGGATTTGTAGACGTTTTGCACCTCCGTCACCATCCGGAACTGCAGCTTGGAGATGGCCTCCTGGGCTGCTTCCATCGTTGGCTTACGGCTGCGCAGATCCTCGAAGTAGCACTCGAGCAGCTCGTGGGGGTTGATCGGACCATCGGTGAGGGATTCACCGGCACTGACCTGCTGGGCATCGCTGACCATCACGTTGCGACCCAGGAGGATTGGGTACTCGGTGATCGCGTCGTCGTGCTCAATCACCGAAACGGTGGGTGAGTCGTCGTCGTCGCCCTGCTTGATCTGGACGGTGCCGCTCTTGCGGCAAAGGATCGTCGATTCCCGGGGGCGGCGGGCCTCCAGCAGTTCCTCAATACGGGGTAGGCCCTGGACGATGTCACCGGTCTTCTGGCGCTCAAACACCAGCAGGGCCAGGCTATCGCCGCGTTGCACCAGCTCGCCATCGCGAACGTGCAGAACGGAATCCGGGGAAACCATGTAGGGGCGGCCGAGGCGAATCGTGAGGGTGTTGCCCTGAATCGCTTCCACCTGGCCGCAGCAGGGGGCGGCCACTCCTTGGGCCAGTTCATCGCCGTCGACGATCCGCTGGTCAACGCCCACCAGGGGTTTGGCCGAGCCCAGATCAATTTGACGGGTGTCGTCTGAGCGCTCAACGATCAGACGGCGAATCGGCTCGCCATCCACCAGTTCAGGCAACTGCAGTACCCCATTGCCCTTGCAAAGGATCTGGGTGGTGGCCACCACATCGCCTTTCTTCACCGCAATCCCGTCTTGAACCTGGAGGTCGGTGTGGGTCGAACCGTGGCTGGCATCGGAGAGGGTGTCACGCCTCACCAGCAGGGTTTCCAGGATGGTGAGTTGCAGGCGCTCGATCGTCTTGGCGCGCTTGTCTGCAACAGCCTCCACATCCACCGTCATCTGGGGAGTGGTATCGAAGGTGTCCAGGATCAATTGGGTGCGCAGCAGCTCCACGCCCTCCACCGACTTGATCAATTCGCCGTCCTTGAAGGCGAGTCGCTGGGTTGCCTTTAGGCCCAGGAAAGGGCCACCGCTCTGCTTAACGCTGCCCAATTCGGGCAGGTGGGCGGCGTCAGGAATGGAGTACTCCTCCACCGGGCGCAGCAACAGGGCCCCGCCTTCGGGAGTGTCAACTGATTCGACAAAGAGCATCGCCTCAGCCTTGAGGCCCTTGGCAAGCTCTTCACCGGGATTGACCATCTTGCCGTCGGCAAAACGGGCAATGGTTTTGCTATCGGCAACCAGGTGAAGTTTGCCGGAGCGAACAATAATTTCGCGCAGGATGTCGTTCTTCTGGGTAACGGTGACGATGCCGGCGGTTTGGCTGAAGATGTCCTTGACAACCTCCGTACCAGCCTCAATCCACTGGCCGTCCTCGATCATCAACAGGGAGATGTCCTTGTTGATCTCGTGGGTTTCCTGGGGAATCCAGAGCAGGGTGCCGCCCTTACTCACCTCGTAGCCATTTTTGGCACTACGGGCCTTCTTGATCGATAGGCCCGGGGCAAATTTGACCGTGCCGCCGGTTTGGGTGCGGAAGCGGTCGTCGTTCAGTTCGGCGATCACTTCCCCGTTGCCAATCTTGCTGCCGGGGATGGTGTTGAGGCGATAGCGGATGTTGTCCTTGCCCTCGAGGTGCCAGAGCTCGCCGGAGTGGGTGGATTCACCCAGCAGCTTGCAATCCTTGAGGGTGAGGCTGGCGGTCACGATCTGAACCTCGCGGGAGTCTCCCGCCGATTCCCTCAGCCGCACGGCACCGCCGTACTCACTGACGAGGCGGCTTTCGGCCAGCACTTCGCCAACGGTGACTTCCTTATTGCCATGCACCACGGGCAGGGCATTGGGGGGGAGGTTGTAAACGTCGCCGCTGAACACCCACATCCGGCCCAAACGCTGGGCCTTGAGGGTGATGTTGCCCTGGCGGTCCGTGACCTCCTTGGGCTGGATGGCATCTTCGTAGCGCACCTGACCAGCCAGGTCGCAGATCACGTCCTTGGTGGCCTTTTCCACGCTCTTCTTGACCGTCACGCCAGCGGCGATCTGGGCAAGGATCGTGTCACCAGGAGCGGTGTCGCCATCGGCGACAAACAGAATTGAGCCATTGACGATATCCAGCTTCTGAACCTTGCCCTTACCTGAGGGGGTGAGGGTGAGGGTGAAGTCGGTTTCAGCAATCTGGGCCTCCACGCCGTGGGGTGTCCGGAAAGGACGCACCCGGGCCTTGGCGCCAAATTCGACAACGCCATCGAGCAGGGAGCGCACCACGCCGGTTTCAGCCGTGGACACACCACCGGTGTGGAAGGTACGCATGGTGAGCTGGGTTCCAGGCTCTCCGATCGACTGGGCAGCCACGATGCCGACTGCTTCGCCGAGATCCACCAATTGGTTGTGGGCCAGGGCCCAGCCATAGCACTTACGGCAGACCGAGCGGGAGGCCTCGCAGGTAAGCGGCGATCGCACCTTCACCGTTTTGACGCCAGCGGCCTCAATCCGACGGGAAAGGGGACCGTCCATCTCACCGTCGCGGTCGACCAGGAGCTCTCCATCCCCGTCGAGCACCGGCTCAGCCGCCAGGCGACCGATTAACTTGCTGGCAAATTTACCCTTTTCATCGGCATCGATGGGGATGCTGCGGGTGGTACCGCAATCGTCCTCGCGCACGATGACGTCCTGGGCCACGTCCACCAAACGGCGGGTGAGGTAGCCAGAGTCGGCGGTACGCAGGGCCGTATCCACCAGGCCCTTACGGGCTCCGTAGGAGGAGATCACGTACTCGGTAACCGTCAGACCCTCGCGGAAGTTGGTGCGGATCGGCAGGTCGATGATTTCCCCCTGGGGGTTGGCCATCAGGCCCCTCATACCCACCAGCTGGCGCACCTGGGACATGTTGCCCCTGGCCCCGGAGTTGGCCATCATCCAAACCGAGTTGAGCGGATCGTTCTCGTTGAAGTTGCGGCGCACGGCCGCCACGAGGCGTTCGTTGGTTTCGGTCCAGGTGTCGATCACCTTGGTGTGGCGCTCCACCTCGGTGATTTCACCAAGCCGATAGCGCTCTTCGGTTTCGGTTATTTGCTCTTCCGCTTCCGCCAGCAGGGAAGCCTTATCTCCAGGGATGCGCAGGTCGTCGACGGAAATCGAAACTGCGGCCTGGGTGGCGTAGTGGAAGCCGAGATCCTTCAGCTCATCGGCCATCGAGGCCGTTGCGGCGGTGCCGTGGTGCTTGTAGGCCCAGGCCACCAGATTGCGCAGGGCCTTCTTATCGATCACCCGGTTCCGGAAGGGCGGAGCCTGCTTACTCAGCGGTTCATTGACCTGCAGCTTGGCCTTGGCTTCGGCAGCGGCCAGTTCAGCGGCCTTCTTAGAGACCTTTTTGGTTTTCTTGGCGGGGGTAGCTGTCATGGCTGCGCGCGGGTGAAAGACGGAAAGAGATGCAATAAAAGGTCTGCCGGAGGGTTTGCTCCGGCTTTGGTCGTCAGGACGCAGCCACGGCGCCAATGATCGTGTGGTTGATCACCACCCGACCCACCGTGGTGAGCAGGTAACGGCTGATCAAGCCACCCTCCTCATCGAGACGGTCGCGGCGGAACAGCCACTGCTCGATCCGGGTGCCATCGCTAAGGGTTTCCTCCTTCTGGGGCTGCTTCTCCTCTTCGTCGCTTTCGACTTCGCCACTAAAACGCACCCAAACCCAGTCGTGGAGGGTGATGTGCTTGTCCTCGAAGGCGTCGATCACGTCGTCGAGGCTGGCGAAGGTCCTGGAGCGGTCGCCAAATGCGGGCTTTGTGGC
>NZ_JAGQBV010000058.1:0-11736 GCF_024345815.1 Cyanobium sp. HWJ4-Hawea
GGCCTGGTGGGTTTTGAGCTGGTGAGTCGGGGGGCTCAGCGCCTTCTGGGCAAACCAGCCCTGGGTCTGGGTGATGCCAAATTGGCCGCCCTTCTGGGGGCCTGGCTGGGCCTGGCTGGCCTTGGGGCCACAGTGCTCCTGGCGGTTTTTGGCGGTGCCTTGGTGGGGGGTCTGGCCCGAATCAGCGGCAAACTCGGCCCCAAGGAACCCTTTCCCTTTGGCCCTTTCCTGACTGCAGGGGGAATAGTTGTCTGGATAGGCGGCCCGCAGTTTTGGCTCGGCCTATGGGGGATGGTGGGCTAGGGGCGCCTAAATTGAATTGATCCCGAGGCCTCCATACCCTTGTCGCTATTCGACTGGTTTGCCGATCGCCAAAAGAATGCCCCCATGGTGCGCATCAACCAGGAGGTTGAAGAGGGCGATGGTCTCTGGAGTAAGTGCCCCGATTGCGGCACGGTTGTTTACCGCAAGGACCTACTGGCTAACGCCAGTGTCTGCAAAAACTGCGGCTATCACCACCGCATCGACAGCGAAGAGCGCATCCGCCTGATCGCCGATCCAGGCAGCTTTGAGCCCCTTGATACCGAGTTGTCGCCCACCGATCCCCTGGCCTTCAAGGATCGCCGTAGCTACGCCGATCGCATCCGCGACAGCCAGCAGACCACGGGCCTCAAGGATGCGGTAACCACGGGCCTGTGCCTGAGCAGCGGCCATCCCCTTGCCCTTGGCGTAATGGATTTCCGCTTCATGGGCGGATCAATGGGCTCGGTGGTGGGTGAAAAACTGACTCGCCTTATTGAAAAGGCAACCTCCCGCCGCTATCCCGTTTTGATCGTCTGTGCCTCCGGTGGGGCGCGAATGCAGGAGGGCATGCTGAGCCTGATGCAGATGGCCAAGATTTCCGGTGCACTTCAGCGGCACCAGGCAGCCGAATTGCTCTATTTGCCGCTGCTGACCCACCCCACCACCGGCGGGGTAACGGCCAGTTTCGCCATGCTCGGCGACCTAATCCTGGCCGAACCCAAGGCCCTAATTGGCTTCGCTGGCAGGCGGGTAATTGAACAAACTTTGCGCGAGAAGCTGCCGGAGGGCTTCCAAACCGCCGAATATCTCCAGGACCACGGCTTTGTCGACGCAATCGTGGCCCGCACCAGCTTCAAGGCCACCCTGGCCTCCCTGCTGAAAATGCACGGCAGTCGCCAACTGGTACCCGCCTGATGGCCAAATTGCTTGCTAGCGCCCTTTTAGCCCTACTGCTGCTAATTGGATCTGGTAGTCCCGCCTGGGCCGGACCAGTTAATTGGCAGGAGCTTCCCGCCAGCGATCAAGGCCAGCAGTGGTGGGATAGCGGCAGCCTGCGCAACACAAAAGACGGTTACATATCGGTGTTGAGCCGCTTCCTGCCAGCCACTAAGGAGGGGGAAAAGCCCCGCATGGGTGATCTTTATGTGATGGAGATCGACTGCGGCCAGCAGCTCTACCGCGACACATCCGTCAATGGCCTGCCCCAATTCGGAGCCCAATGGCTGCCGGCGGCAGGGGACAGCCTGATCAACGGCGTAATCGAAGCCTCCTGCGCTGCCCTGCCGGCATGAGCGCCCCCTTGAAAGTTGCCGTTGCCGGCCTCGGCTTTGGCGAAAAGGTGCACCTGGCTGCCCTTAGGGCTTGCCCCGACACCGAACCCGTGGCCCTATGGCACCCCAGGCCAGAGCGGCTGGAATCCGCTTGCCGGCAGCAGGAACTACCTGGCCACAGTGATTTCGATGGCCTGCTGGCCGATCCGGCCGTGGAAGCGATCGTGATTGCCACGCCACCGGCCCCGCGCTTTGAGCTCGCCCGCCGGGCCCTGGAGGCCGGCAAGCACCTGCTACTGGAAAAACCCGTTGGCCTAAACAGCCAGGAAGTTGCAGAACTGCAGCGGCTGGCCATCGGGCTAGGGCTCACGGTGGCGGTGGATTTCGAATATCGGGCGGTACCGCTGTTTCAGCAGCTTGCGGCCCTGGTCAAATCCGGTGCCCTCGGGGAGCTTTACCTCGTCAAACTCGATTGGTTGATGGGCAGCCGAGCCGACGCCAGTCGACCCTGGAACTGGTATTCCCAGGTCAGTGAGGGGGGAGGCGTACTGGGGTCCCTGGGCACCCATGCCTTCGACACCCTGCACTGGTTGGTGGGCCCCACCAGCAGCCTGCGCAGCCAGCTCCACACCGCCATCCGCCAGCGACCGATTCCAGATGCCCAGCCATCCGGCCCTGGCGGCCAGATGGCCACGGTGGACGCGGAAGATATTGCCCTGGTGCAAATGGAGCTGGAAACCTGCCAGGGCCATAGGGTTCCGGCCCAACTGAACCTCGGGGCCGTCACCCGCCAGGGCCGGGGCTACTGGATTGAGCTATATGGCAGCGAGGCGACGGCCGTGCTCGGATCGAGTAACCAGGCCGATTACGTGCATGGATTCGGCCTCTGGCTAGCCCAAAACGGAGAGCCCCTTCGCCCCCTGGAAGCCGATCCCGCCCTGCGCTTTGGGCGCACCTGGGAGGACGGGCGCATCGCCCCCGTGGAGCGCCTCCAGGGCTGGTGGAGTGCCGCCATTAGGGAAGGGCGACCGATGGTGCCAGGGCTGGGGGAAGCATTCCTGAGTCAGAGGTGTTGCGACTGGTCCCGCAAGGGCTTTGGCGACACCCAGACCCTTTAGGGGCATCCCGTAGAGTCGCCGCCAGTTCCCTCCTGCTCCCAGAGGATTTCCTATGGCGCTCGTACCGCTTCGGCTGCTGCTCGACCATGCCGCAGAAAACGGCTATGGCATTCCTGCCTTCAACGTAAACAACCTGGAGCAGGTCCAGTCGATCATGGAGGCCGCCCAGGAGACCGACAGCCC
Source organism: Cyanobium sp. HWJ4-Hawea (assembly GCF_024345815.1). Lineage (NCBI taxonomy): Bacteria > Bacillati > Cyanobacteriota > Cyanophyceae > Synechococcales > Prochlorococcaceae > Cyanobium > Cyanobium sp. HWJ4-Hawea. The sequence continues at coordinate 2,876 of NZ_JAGQBV010000058.1, forward strand.
GGTCATCCTCCAGGCTTCCCGCGGTGCCCGCCAGTACGCAGGTGAAAACTTCCTGCGACACCTGATCCTGGCCGCAGTTGAGACCTATCCCGACATCCCGGTGGTGATGCACCAGGACCACGGCAACAGCCCCGCCACCTGCTTTGGCGCCGCTGCCAACGGCTTCACCTCGGTGATGATGGACGGCTCCCTGATGGCCGACGCCAAGAGCCCTGCCAGCTACGAGTACAACGTGGCCGTCACCAAGGAAGTGGTGGACGTGGCCCACGCCATCGGCGTCAGTGTGGAGGGCGAGCTGGGTTGCCTCGGTTCCCTGGAAACCGGCATGGGTGAGGCCGAAGACGGGCACGGCTTCGAGGGCAAGCTCGACCACAGCCAGCTGCTCACCGACCCCGCCGAAGCGGCTGACTTCGTCGCCAAGACCAAGGTGGATGCCCTGGCTATCGCCATCGGCACCAGCCACGGCGCCTACAAGTTCACCCGCAAACCCACCGGCGAAGTGCTGGCCATCAGCCGCATCGCCGAAATCCACAAGGCCATCCCCAACACCCACCTGGTGATGCACGGCTCCAGCTCCGTTCCCCAGGAATGGCTGGACATGATCAACAAGTTCGGCGGCGCCATCCCAGAGACCTACGGTGTGCCCGTAGAAGAAATCCAGGAAGGCATCCGCAACGGTGTGCGCAAGGTCAACATCGACACCGACAACCGTCTGGCCTTCACCGCCGCTGTCCGGGAAGCTGCCGCCAAGGATCCCGCGAACTTCGATCCCCGCCACTTCAACAAGCCTGCCCGCCAGTACATGAAGCAGGTGTGCCTGGATCGCTACCAGCAGTTCTGGTGTGCCGGCAACGCCAGCAAGATCAAGCAGCGCGACATCAACTACTACGCCGGTCTCTACGAGAAAGGCGCTCTCTGATCAGACGCAGGCGGGCAGTTCGCAAACGGGCAGTTCGCAAATTTGAGTTTCGGGGGCCTAAGGGGCCCCTTTTTTATGTCCCCACTGGTGGGGGAGCACCCGGGCTAAAGCCTGCTGGCCAAGCGCTTAAGGGCATCCTGCAAATTGCGCTCCATCACAAAATTGACCCCATCGGTCACCACCACCCGCACCAGGGTGGGCAACTCATTGTTTTTAGATTGCAAATAGATCGGCTCCACATACAAGAGACCCTTACCCACGGGCAAAACCAGCAGATTGCCGTGGATCAGCTTCGAACCCACCCGGTTCCAGAGCCCAAATTGATAGCTAATGGCCGGATCCTGCTCGATCAGGGCTGAAATCTGTTGGGGCCCGAGCAACAGGCGCTGTTGGGGGAAACGCACCAGGCGGGTCTGGCCGTAGTGCGGCAGGTCGTTGCGGGCGGCCAACCAACCCACCATGTTGGCGCGCTTGAGGGGTGAGAAGGGCAGCAGCAGCACAAATTCAGGGTTGCTCTGGCCCGGTAACTGGATCGTTACGTGATAGGGACGCACCGGGGTATTGCTGGATCCATAGATCTCCAGTGGCACCGACCAGACGTCGTCGCCGTTGTAGAAGGTGCGCACGTCGGTGACGTGATAACGAAGTAGGCGCTCGGCCTGGATATTGAATTGGCTCTGGGGCACCTGGATATGGGCCAGGAGCGTTTTGGGCATGGCCGTTAGGGGCTGAAACAGCTCCGGGAAGGCGCGGCGCCAGGTGCGCAGGATCGGATCGGCAGGATCACTCACATAGAGCCAAACCCTGCCGTTAAAGGCATCCACCACCGCCTTTACGGGGTTGCGGAAGTAGCGAATTCCCGCCGGGTTCGGATCGGAATAGGGATAGCTGCGGCTAGTCGTAAAGCCATCGAGCATCCAGTACTGGTGCTGACCCGCCACGTATCCCGCCCCCTGCTCCACCCGGGCAGTTACGAGATAGGGCTGGCTTTCAAAGCGCAAAAATGGAAATAGGGCAGCAAGCCGCTGGTTCACCTGGCGGCGAATCAATAGCTTGGATTGGGGATTGAGCGAACCACTAGCCAACAGGCGCGGTTCCCCCAGGTAGCTCGCCACCAGCAGGCGCCGTAGGGGCGTTCCAATCGGCACACCCGCTTCGCCGTCGTAGCGGGTATAAACATTCAGATCCCCATCCGGGTAGTCGAACTCCCGCACCTGGGAGGGGGCGATCACATAGGGGGCCTTGGCCGAGGCGAAATAGAGCTGGGGGCGGCCCACCGGCAAGACCTCCCGGGCACGGCCATTGCTGACCCCAAGCTGGGGGATGCCCTGAACCTTGCCGCCATTACCCAAGTCCCTTACGAAATAAAGGGGCAGACCATCGGGCCCGGCTGCATTTACGGCCGAGACCGTAAAGCCATAGCCATGGGTGAAGACCAGGTGGCGGTTCAGCCAGGTATCTGAGCCCCTTGGCAGGGCAGCCGTATCGAGCTCCCGGGCAGAAATCAACACCTGCTGGGAGCCATTGCGCTGGGGGTCGCCGAGCAGGGGATAGCGGTCGACCGCCGCAGAGGGAAAGCTGTAATAGAGGCGAAGCTGCTGCAGCTGCCGATTGGTGGCAAGTAGGGGTTGGCTATCCCAGAGGCGGATATTGGCAATGGTTCCGGAGGCCTGCTTCAAATCCCCAGGCGTAAGCCTTTGGCGGGGCTCAAACACGCTGCTGTGCATGGTCGAGAGGCCAAATGCCTCCCGGGTGGCCCTGATGCTGCGCTTGAGGTATGGCGTCTCCAGCAACAATTCCCGCGGCTGCACCACCAGGCGCTGTACCAGGGGGGCCACCACCCCTTCGGTGATCGGCACCAGGGCTGCCGCGGTGGCCAAGGGCACCAAAATTCCTCGCCGCAACCAGCCCCCAGGCAGGGGCACCATCAGGCCACCGGCGGTGAGGGCCAGGAGCAGGGCCAACAGCAGGCGCAGGGGCAGGCGCACGTGCAGATCGACAAAACCAGCCCCACTGGCCACCCCACTGCCCTCCACCATCAGGGCGAAGGGGGCAAGCGCCGTGCCCAGGGCCGCCGCCAGGGCCAGCAGGGCCAGCTGGGGCTGCAGGACCTTTTTCTGGGCCCTACTCAGCCCCACAAATGCCAGTTCGGAGAGGGTTTTGCCCTCTGTGAAGGTGAGCCAGAGGCAAGCAGCAAAACCCACCAGTCCCTGGGCCAGCAGCACGCTCAAAAACAGGCGAAAGGCTGGCAGCTGCAGCACCGTGAAGCTGATATCCAGACCCGTAATCGGATCGGCCTGGCCAAAGGGCACAGCCAAAAGGGCAGGCAGCCAGAGGCTCCAACCCCGGGCCAGGGCCGTCGCTGAACCGGCCAGGGCCGCCGCCAGGGCAATCCGCAGGGTCGTTAGCGGCCACCGCAACAGGGGCAGCACCAGGCCGGCCGCCAAACCCACCAATAAAAGTGGGGGCAGGTCGGCGAGCACCGGGATGCCAGTGATCACCTGGCCGCTAAAGGGTGCCGCAATCAAATCCTGGGCCTGCACCATCAAATAGGTGAGGCAACCGGCCAGAAGGGCAAGCAGCAGCAGAAGCAGCCCGATCAAGCCCAGGCGCGCCAGGGGGAAAAGGGGTGAGTTGGGAAGTTGCTTACGAGATGCCTCGAGCCGTAATCGCCAGCAGCGCTGCAGCTGCCGCAGCTGCAGGGGAACCCCCAGGCCCATCACCAATACAAATGCGCCCAGCTGCAGCAGCCAGCGGCGCAAAAGCATGCCCTGGGCCTGGAATTCACTAAACCACTGCCACTCAATACTGAGGCGTCCTGCCAGCACAAACAGGCCCAATGCCACCGCCAATCCAAGGCAAAGCCAGGCAACAGGCGCAATGCCAGCAAGCCCAAGGCCGGCCCCGGAGCGGACGCCTAATCGGGGGGACTGCCGAGGAGCCAAGGAAATGCCTGCAGCGCTTCTATAGCCGACCCTAAGCAGGAGCTGCGTCTGCGCAAGGGGCAGCCGCAGACCCCAAACAAAACCATCCAAATAAATCCCGATTTCGCAGATCGGCTTTTAGCGGGCGGATCAAAAGTCGCTGTTAAGGTCTGGTATCGCTAGGCGTGACCGTGACAGCCACCCTTTCTCGCTCCACCTTCACTGGCTTGCGCTGCAAGGAATGCGGCCATCCCTACGAGGCAACGGCCCGCCACGTCTGTGAAGACGTCTGCTTTGGCCCCCTGGAGGTCGTCTACGACTACGAGGCGATCAAAAATCGGGTCAGCCGCGCCACGATCGAAGCCGGCCCCGCCTCGATCTGGCGCTACAGGGATTTTCTGCCCATCGAGGGGGATCCGATCGATGTGGGCACTGGTTTTACCCCCCTGCTGAAGGCCAACAACCTGGCCAAGCGCCTTGGCCTCAAAAGCCTTTACATCAAAAACGACGGCGTAAACATGCCCACCCTCTCCTTCAAGGACAGGGTGGTTTCCGTGGCCCTCACCCGCGCCAAGGAGCTGGGCTTCACCACGGTGAGCTGTGCATCCACGGGCAACCTGGCCAATTCCACGGCCGCCATCGCCGCCCACGCCGGCCTCGAGTGCTGTGTGTTTATCCCCAGCGACCTGGAGCTGGGCAAGGTGCTGGGCACCCTGGTTTACAACCCGACCCTGATGGCGGTGCATGGCAACTACGACCAGGTAAATCGCCTCTGTTCAGAGGTGGCCAACACCTTTGGCTGGGGCTTTGTAAACATCAACTTGCGTCCCTATTACTCCGAGGGTTCCAAAACCCTGGGCTATGAGGTGATCGAGCAGCTGGGCTGGCAATTGCCTGACCACATCGTGGCCCCCCTGGCTTCTGGCTCCCTGTTCACCAAAATCCGCAAGGGCTTTGATGAATTCATCAAGGTGGGCCTGGTGGAAGAGAAGTCCGTGCGCTTCAGCGGCGCCCAGGCCGAGGGCTGCAGCCCCATCGCCCAAGCCTTTGCCGAGGGCCGAGATTTCATCACTCCGGTGAAGCCCAACACCATCGCCAAGTCGATTGCGATTGGCAACCCCGCCGACGGCCCCTACGCCATCGACATCGCCAATAAAACCAAGGGCACGATTGCCGCCGTCAACGACGGCGAAATCATCGAAGGAATCAAGTTGCTGGCCGAAACCGAGGGTGTGTTCACCGAAACAGCCGGTGGCACAACTATTGCCGTGCTGAAAAAGCTGGTGGAACAGGGCAAGATCAATCCCGATGAAACTACCGTGGCCTACATCACCGGCAACGGCCTCAAAACCACTGAAGCGATTGCCGGCTCCATTGGTGAGCCCTACCTAATCGAAGCCCAGCTCGACAGCTTTAAGGCCGCCTGGCAGAAGGCCCAGGCAAGCCATTAGGACCAAGCCGCTGCTTACCCCCACCTGCCTCTAATTACGCCCTAACTAAAACCAATGGCCGTTCAGGTTCTGATCCCCACCCCCCTCCAAAAGTTCACCAACGACGAGGCCAGCGCCGAACTCGAGGCCACCAGCGTGGACGCCCTGCTGGATGCCCTGGAGGCCCGTTATCCCGGCATCAAGGGCAGGCTCTGTGACGAGGCGGGCAAGCTGCGCCGCTTCCTGAATGTCTATGTAAACAGCGAAGACATCCGCTTCCTCGATAACCAGGCCACCCCCCTGGCCGATGGTGATGAGGTGAGCATTGTTCCCGCCGTAGCTGGGGGTTGAGGAAGCCAATTTCTATGGCAGATCCTGGCCCCCAGCCGATGGTGTGTTCGGCAGCGATCCACCCCAACAACGACAGCAAGGCCCTGCTGTTTGATTACCGCCAGGCCGCCAATCCGGTGCGCCGGGGCCTGAGCGATCCAATCCCCTACCACTCCTGGGGGCCCGAGCTCCATGCTTCAGGCTCCAGCGCCATCCTGCCCCTCGATCTCAGTGCCGAGCTTGGTGCGGCTGGACCGGCCACCAGTCCAGGGTTAGCGGCCCACTTCATCCGTCTAGATGCCGGCGAGGCGGTAAAAGCCGCCGCCAATGCCACCAGCTCGCTGTTCTTTGTGCTCTCCGGCAGTGGCCGGTGCGGACGCCCCGGTGAGGCCAAAAGCGAACCTGTGTGCCTGAATTGGAACCAGGGTGATCTGTTCGTGCTGCCGGCGGGGGCGGCGCCCCTACTGGAAGCAGACAGCACCAGCGTTTTGTACTGGGTGCACGACGCTCCCCTACTCAACTACCTCGGCGTGGTGCCGAGCCTGCCCAGGTTTGAGACCACCTATTACCCCGGTACCTGGCTTAAGGAAGAGCTCCTCAAGCTGGCGGCCGATCCCAGCAGCGCCCGCAGTAATCGCCTCAGCCTGCTGCTTGCCAACAGCGACCTGCCCAACACCCGCACGGTCACGCACGTGCTCTGGGCGATGTTTGGCATGGTGCCTGCCGGCGCCAGCCAGGCCCCCCACCGGCACCAATCGGTGGCCCTAGATCTGATTACCGAGTGCGAGCCAGGCTGCTACACCCTGGTGGGCACGGAGCTGGAGGCCGACGGCTCCATCCGGGATCCAAAGCGAATTGATTGGCAGGCCGGAGGTGCCTTCATCACTCCCCCTGGCCACTGGCATGCCCATGTGAATGAAAGCGGCAGCACTGCCTATCTCCTGCCCATCCAGGATGCGGGCCTGATGACCTACCTGCGCAGCCTCGATATCCGCTTCGCCTGAGCCCTCAAACTCCAACCACCACCTGGGCCAAGGCCTCGTGCTGCCCTAGCAAGGCGCGAAATGAATCCCCCTCAATTGTTTCCTCAGCAATCAAGCGCTCAACCAGGGCGTCCATTAGGGCGCGGCGTGGTGTGAGCACGGCCAGGGCCTGCTCGAGGGCATCTACTGCTAGTTGACGCACCTGGCCATCTATTCGGTTGCCGGTTTCCCTGGAGTAGCCAGGTTCACTCCTCAGCCAGTCGCGGCCCAGGAAGACCTCGGCCCCATCCCCCTCCAGGGCCACCGGACCCAGGCTTGAAAAGCCGTAGCGAGTAACCATCTCCCGGGCGATGCGCGCCACCATCTCCAAATCGCTGGAGGCCCCCTGGGTCACCTCAGCAGGTCCAAAAACCACGATTTCCGCAGCCCTGCCCCCGAGGGCCACCACCATGCGGGCCCGCAGGTAGGCCTTACTGATCAGTCCCGAATCGAGGATCTCCTCATCCGGCATCGTGCGGGCAAAACCACCGACCCCGCCGGCGCGGGGCAACAGGGTCACCTTGTCGAGCTTGTCGGCGTGGGGCACCAGGCTGGTGAGCAGGGCATGGCCCACTTCGTGGTACGCAATAAGTCGCTTTTTGGCACTGTCCTGGAGCGGTGAGGCCGCCAGGCCCATGGTGATCCGCTCCAGGGCTCCATTGAGGGCTTCGGCGTCAATCGACTGCCTGTGCCAACGGGCCGTGAGAATCGCCGCCTCATTGAGCAGGTTGGCCAGATCTGCCCCGGAAAAGCCCGGGGTGCGGCTGGCCCAATCGGCCAGGGAAATCTCCTCGGCCAAGGGTCTGGTGCGGGCATGAACCGCCAGGATTGCTTCCCTGCCCCTGCGATCTGGCAGGTCGACATGGATGCGGCGGTCAAATCGACCCGGCCGCATCAGGGCCGTATCGAGCACGTCGGCCCGGTTGGTGGCCGCCAGCAAGATCACACCGGAATTGTCTGCAAAACCGTCCATTTCGGTGAGCAGCTGGTTGAGGGTCTGCTCCCTTTCATCGTTGCCACCGCCAATACCGGCGCCCCGCTGGCGGCCCACCGCATCAATTTCGTCAATAAAGACGATGCAGGGTGCCTTGGCCTTGGCCTTGCGGAACAGATCCCGCACCCTTGAGGCGCCGACCCCCACGAACATCTCGACAAATTCCGAGCCGGAAATCGAGAAAAAGGGAACGCCCGCCTCACCGGCAATCGCCTTGGCGAGCAGGGTTTTACCCGTACCCGGTGGGCCCACCAACAGCACGCCCTTGGGGATCTTTGCGCCCACGGAGGTGAATCGCTCAGGCGACTTCAAGAAGGTGACCACCTCGGCCAGCTCCTCCTTGGCCTCCGAGATACCTGCCACATCTTCAAAGCGAACCGGCACCCCGCCCTCGGGCTGCACGCGGGCCTTACTGGTGCCAAAGCCCATGGCCCGGTTGGCCACCTGGGCGGAACGGCGGATCAGCAGGGTGAGGCCACCAAGCAGCAGCAAAACCAGCAGGCCGTTCCCCACCAGACCTGCCACGGCCGCATCCTGGCGGTCGTCGCGGACGGTGAGGGGCACTTTTGCCTGCTGGGCCGTGCGCAACAGCACCTGGTCGTTGCTGAAGACGGGCACGCTGGCCCTACGGCCATCGCTGAAGCGCACCTGCACCTCCCGTTGCTTCAGGGACAGCTCCAGATCCTTTACCTGGCCCTGGCCAATCGCCTTAATCAGGCTGCTGTAGGAGACCTCAGCGGGGTTAGCCGGCCGTTGAAGGGGGCCCTTCGTTGCGGGAGGGGAGCCATTCGATACAGGAGAAAGGCTGCCGCTCACTGGAAAGAAACTTTGAGCGGAGCTTAGCGATTTGACGGATGGCCACGCTGCAGCGGAAGATCATTGCTTGGTTGCTAAATAACTGGGATGGCTGTCCCCAAGAAGAAAACATCGAAGGGCAAGCGCAACCAGCGCCATGCCACCTGGAAAGGCAAGGCCGCAGTGGCAGCCCAAAAGGCCCTTTCGATCGGCAAGGCCGTGCTTAGCGGCAGAGCCCAAGGCTTTATTTATCCGATGAAGGACGGGGACGACGACGGCGAAGGCTGAAGCACCTATTTCTGAAATTCAGTTAGGGAACTAGCTGATCGCAATGCAACGCCTCCGTCCATCCAATTGGGCGGAGGCTTTTGCTACGGCAACTAGCGGATCCTGGTAAAGAACCGGTGGCAGCGAGGCCAGGCTGGAGCGCACCAGGGCATCCAGTTC
>NZ_JAGQBV010000059.1:0-11554 GCF_024345815.1 Cyanobium sp. HWJ4-Hawea
GCCAAGTTCCCGCAGCCAAGCCAAAAGGGCGCCGCGGCAGCGCGGAAACACCAGCCGCTCAAGTACCGGCGCCACCTGGGGTGCCGCTTCGGGCCCCGGCACCAAATCCAGGAAGTCCTGCTGCCAATCGCTGCTCCAGCGAAATGGGTAAAGGCCGAAATAGCTGCGTGGGTTGCGTAGGCCAGGGGCAAAGGCCTGTCGCACAACCTCGCCAAAACCAGCCACCTCCAGGCTGCCGGGCCGCAGGTACGAGGCAAACAGCACCAGCCGCCGCCAACCCCTTTCTCGGGCCCCAGAGCCATCTACCAGGGGCTCGTCGCCCCGCTCCCTGGCATGGAACAGGAGGGGCGTGGGATCGGCCTCAAATAGGGCAGGCGGACAGGGGCCAATGGTCACCAGGGCATCGGTGACGAGCAATGCCCCACTGGCTCGGTGCAGGCAGGCAACCTCAACGAATGAACCCAAACCAAGGTCCAGGGGTCCAAGGATTCTCCAATCGAGTTGGTCGCCATAGGGGTAGCCCTGCTCCCCCAACATCTGGGTACGCCCCCGGGGGAAGCCCAGCCATGCCATGGGTAGGCGCAGGGGGAAGCTCCACTGGTTCGGAGCCACCCAAACCGTGGCCTGGGGAAAGCGCCGGGCCATGGCTGGCACGGGAATTTTGTGCTCAAGCCCGGAAGCGGTTGGCAGCACGATCGTGCTCACCGGGCCAAAGCGCTCCTCAAGGGCTGCCAGGGCCGACAAGACCTCAGCCGTGGGCGGCACCGGCGCGTAGAGCAGCAGGCCCCGGTCGAGCCGCAGCACCGTCATCCGAATTGGCACGGCCACATAAAAAACGCCTTGGAGCTGCTCAAAGCTCCAAACCTGGTCAGGCACAATCTCCCGGACCAGGGTCCGCCGCTGCCCGTAGGGATAGAGGGGGAGCAGGGGCCACCAGGGCCAGGCCTGGCCTGGGGAGGAAGACACGGGGACGGAATCCGGAAGCATCGCTGGGCCAGCATCGCCGAAGGGGGTTACCTAACCTCAGCGATCAAGACCATGCGATCCCCTGATCGTGCACCTGCCACCAAGCCGAGCCGATCAGACGGGGCAGCGCCGGGCACTATCAGTGTGGATTCCTGCCAATGGATCTGCCCTTTCCACCTTTTTAAGGGTTCTTGGGCCCGGGTATCTGGTGGCGGTGGGCTACATGGACCCAGGCAACTGGGCCACCGACCTGGCGGCGGGCTCCCAGTTTGGCTACTCCCTGCTCTGGGTGGTTGGCATCTCGAGCCTGATGGCCATGCTTTTGCAGTCGCTCTGCTGCCGACTTGGGATTGCCTCCGGACTCGACCTGGCCGAGGCCTGCGCCAAACACCTACCCGAGCAAATGCGCCTACCCCTTTGGGTGCTGGCGGAATTGGCGATCGTCGCCTGCGACCTGGCCGAACTTGTGGGCAGTGCCATTGCCCTGCAGTTACTGGTTGGGCTCCCCCTGCCCTGGGGCGTGGCCCTTACCGCCCTAGACACCCTGCTATTACTGCTTTTACAGCGGTGGGGAGTGCGACACCTAGAGGCGATTGTGATCGCCCTTGTGGTCCTAGTTGGGAGCTGCTTTGCCGTTGAACTGGTGTTACTGCAACCGAATTGGACAGCTGTTGCCCAGGGCTTTATTCCCCAGGTAGACCAACTACGGGGAGGTCAGCAGTGGTTTTTAGCTGCAGGGATTGTGGGGGCCACGGTGATGCCCCACAACCTCTATTTGCATTCATCGTTGGTTAAGTCTCGGGTGTGGGAAAAACAGCCGGGCGTACGACAACTAGCCCTGCGCTTCAGCACCCTCGATGCCCTTATCGCCCTCAGCCTGGCCTTTGTGGTGAATGCGGCCATCCTGGTGCTGGCTGGGGGCAGTTTCTACGGCCGCTTTGAAAATCCTATTAGCGACCTGGGCCAGGCCTATCACCTGCTTACACCTGTGCTGGGCACCTCCCTGGCCAGCCTGTTATTTGGTATTGCACTCCTGGCCGCAGGGCAAAGCTCCACGATTACTGCCACCTTGGCTGGCCAAGTGGTGATGGAGGGCTTCCTCAATTTGCGACTACCGGATTGGCAACGTCGCCTACTGACCAGGGGATTGGCCCTTATACCGGCCATGGTGACCGTAATAGTGCTGGGTGATATGGGGATCAACAAACTGTTGGTGCTCAGCCAGGTGCTATTGAGTCTGCAGCTGCCATTCGCTGCCATTCCCCTGGTATGGATCTGCAGCAGGCCTGAAATCATGGGTGATTTGGTGGCCCCTCGCTGGTTACAAATTCTTGGCTGGCTGAGTGCAGGCCTGATCGTTGTGATCAATGCTGCCCTACTAATTTCAACTGGATCGGCGGCTATCGGGCACTAAAAACTGGAGAAGTCAAGACTGAACAGAAAAGCTTTAAAAAAACAATTTTAAAATGGCAAGTTCTTAAACGGCAAGATTCAAAATGGTAAAGGGTATAAACGGAATCAACAGAATGCCAAAAACGACCCATCTTGTTGGCAAGTTTTAGGAACTTTGCAGAACAACTAGTATGGACATGAAAAAGCTGCTGATTCTGGTAAAGCCCGATGCCCCGGCGCCACCGACCCAGCCCCAGCGCCGACCCCGGCCTGCTGCTTCCGCCCCTGAGCCAGCGCCAAAGACTCTGGATCGACCAGTGGTTGGCCCAGCTGGAAGCAACTCCCGATTGGAGCGGTCGAATGCCGGTTGCCCTGCTGGATCGCTGCTGGCTGCAGCTACGCGCCGTACCGGTGGAGCGGCTTGCCGCCGTGTTGCCCCCCGACAGCAGTGCTGACGCACCGGAGCTTGTGCGCTATCGCGAGCTAATAACAGCCGGGTTCAATCCCTGGACAGCCCAACTGCAGTGCTGGCAAGACTTTGGCCAGCCCGCTTGCCAGCACGCCCAGCAACGCTTTTGGTCGCTCCAGGACCAGGGCAACAACCAGTGGACCCTGCAGCGCTATCTCGAGCTAATCGAAACCTATCGGGGCCTCTGGAAAGGATCTTCGCCCCGCCAACTCCCCTTGCTCGTACTGGCGCGGGCCGGTCAAAACGAGGCCCATCAACTCCTCTGGATCGGGCCCGGCGGACCGCCAATGCGGCACACTTGCCTTTAGTTACAAGCCTGCGGCAATGGCCGAAGACAACGCTGCACCCCGTCAAGAAAATCCTGCCCGTGGCGGCAGGCCTGGAGGTAATCGGGAACCAGGTGGTTTCCGCATTCGCCTCAGCGACAACGAGATGCGGGCTGCCCGGGCCGTGCAAGAGGCGTTCCAACTGCGCTCCACCGTGGCCGCCCTTGGCCTCTCGATTCGCACTGTTGCCCAGCTAATTGAGGAGGGCAAGCTCGACGAACTAGTCGCCCAGCAGCGCTCCCAGGCCGGCCCTAGTCGCGATGGCGATGACCGCAGCCGCGACAACAGGGGCCCCCGCGACGAGCGCCGGGGCCGGGATGAGCGACCGAACCAGGGCGGCGACAGAACCCCCAAGGCCAATCCCTTTGCCAGGCCCACCAAGCCGGCAGCTCCCGTTGCCGCAGCAGTTGAGGAAAGCGAAGTTACCGAAACTGAAGTTGCTGAGACTGAAGTTGCCGAGAACGCACCAGAAGTCGACACCCAGACCCCCATCTCAGAAGAAACAACAGCTTCAGAAGAAACAGCCCCTGCTGAAGCCTGATATCCATGGCAAGGCCCAGGGTCCTTTCCGGAGTTCAACCCACCGGCGCCCTTCACCTGGGCAACTGGCTGGGTGCCATACGCAATTGGGTCGATCTGCAGAAAAGCCATGAAACCTTTTTCTGTGTGGTGGATCTGCACGCGATCACCGTGCCCCATGATCCGGCCCAGCTAGCTGAAGACACCCTTAAAACGGCGGCCCTCTATCTGGCCTGCGGCATCGACCCGGAACTCTCCACCGTCTTTGTACAAAGCCAAGTGGGCGCCCACAGCGAGCTTTGCTGGCTGCTCAATTGCGTCACTCCGCTCAACTGGCTCGAGCGGATGATTCAGTTCAAGGAGAAGGCCGTGAAGCAGGGCGACCAGGTGTCGGTTGGGCTGCTCGACTACCCGGTGCTGATGGCCGCCGACATCCTTCTCTATGGGGCTGATTTAGTTCCCGTTGGCGAAGACCAGAAACAACACCTGGAATTAGCTCGCGACATTGCCCAGCAAAGGATCAACAGCCGCTTTGGCAAAAAGGACGAAACCGGCGAGCCGATACCCGTGCTCACCGTGCCCGAACCCCTAATTCTTAAGGCCGGGGCCAGGGTAATGAGCCTCACCGACGGCAATAGCAAGATGAGCAAAAGCGACCCGAATGAGGGATCGAGAATCAACCTGCTCGACCCCCCAGAGCTGATCGTCAAAAAGGTCAAGCGGGCCAAAACCGACCCCACCATGGGGCTGGAATTTGGCAACCAGGAACGGCCCGAAGCGGAAAACCTGCTCAGCCTCTATGCCCTTTTGAGTGGCAAAGGCATGGAGGCCGCCGCCCAGGAATGTGCATCCATGGGCTGGGGCACCTTTAAGCCCCTGCTGGCCGAAGTCGCCGTAGAAGCGCTGAGGCCGCTGCAGCAGCGCTACGGGGAGTTGCGGGCGGATCCAGGCCACCTCAACGATGTTTTGCGGCAGGGACAGGCCAGGGCTTCGGCCGTGGCCCAGGCCACCCTCGAGCGGGTGCGCCATGCCCTGGGGTTTCTCCCCGGCCCAACGGCCACCTAGGCAAAACCGGGGGGCTGGGGCAGGGGCTCCATCTCCGGCAGGGCCACTCCGGCCCGGCGCAGGTTGGCGGAGAGCTGCCACACCGAAAGCACCAATTGGTGCCAGGGGGCCAGGGTCGCCATCTCCAGGGCCATTGGTGCAGGGGTTGCCTGCCTCAAACAGGTGGCAGCAGCCAATTCCTTGATGGCTAGCTCCAGCTTTTGGCGCAGCTCCTGGCGCTCCGCCATCCCCATCACCGCATCGGGGCAGAAATCCAACAACACCAGGCCCCGGCCAAACCAATTGCTGAAATCCGCCAGCAGGGAGCCCAATAGCTGGTCGAGCAAAACCCCTGCTGGCTCAGGGGTGGGGGAGGGAAGGGCCATCTTCCAAACCTAGGGCGCTAGGTAGGATCAAATTTCGACATATCGCCTGAATTTCGTGGCCGCGCCCGCAACCATTCCCGAGCCGGCCCCGATCGCCCTACCCAAAACCAGCGAGAGCGAGCAGCTACTCAGGATCCGCCACTCGATGAGCCATGTGATGGCCATGGCGGTGCAAACCCTTCACCCCAAGGCCCAGGCCACCATTGGCCCCTGGACGGAAAACGGCTTCTATTACGACTTCGACAATCCCGAACCCTTCACCGATGCCGATCTCAAGGCCATCAAAAAGGAGATGGGCAAAATCATTGGGCGACGCTTGCCGCTCGATCGCATTGAGGTGAGCCGCAGCGAAGCAGAGCGCCGTATCCAGTCGCAGAACGAGCCCTACAAGCTCGAAATCTTGGCGGGAATTCAGGAGCCCATCACCCTGTACACCCTTGGGGAGCAGTGGTGGGATCTCTGTGCCGGCCCCCATGTGGCCAACACCAGTGAGCTGAACCCCAAGGCATTTGAACTTGAGAGCGTGGCCGGGGCCTACTGGCGTGGCGATGAAACCAAGGCCCAGTTGCAGCGCATCTACGGCACGGCCTGGGAAACGCCAGAGCAACTGGCCGAATACAAACGCCGCAAGGAGGAGGCCCTGCGCCGCGACCACCGCCGCCTCGGGGCCGACCTGGATCTTTTTTCAATTGAGGATGGGGCCGGCGCCGGCCTGGTGTTTTGGCACCCCCGCGGCGCCAGGATGCGGCTATTAATCGAAGACTTTTGGCGCCAGGCCCATTTCGCCGACGACTACGAGTTGCTCTATACCCCCCACGTGGCTGATATCAGTTTATGGAAGACCTCCGGCCACCTCGATTTCTATAGCGAATCGATGTTTGGGCCGATGCAGGTTGACGAAAGGGAATATCAGCTCAAACCAATGAACTGCCCTTTCCATGTGCTCACCTACGCCAGCACCCTGCGGAGCTACAGGGAGTTGCCAATTCGCTGGGCAGAACTGGGCACGGTCTATCGCTACGAAAGGCCTGGGGTGATGCATGGCCTGATGCGAGTGCGGGGCTTCACCCAAGACGATGCCCACGTGTTCTGTCTGCCCAACCAAATCGGCGATGAAATCCTGCGGGTTCTCAATCTCACCGAAACAATCCTGAGCACGTTTGATTTCATAAATTACGAAATCAATCTCTCCACCAGGCCAGAAAAGTCGATCGGTGAAGATGCTGTCTGGGAACTGGCGACCAATGGCCTAATCGAAGCCCTGGATCGCAAAGGCTGGGCCTACAAAATCGACGAGGGGGGCGGGGCCTTCTACGGACCCAAGATCGACCTCAAAATAGAAGATGCCATTGGTCGGATGTGGCAATGCTCCACCATCCAGCTCGATTTCAACCTGCCTGAGCGCTTTGACCTCGAATATGTGGCAGCCGATGGATCAAGGCAGCGTCCGATCATGATTCACAGGGCCATCTTCGGCTCCCTGGAGAGATTTTTCGGGATCATGACCGAAAACTACGCCGGTGATTTTCCCTTTTGGCTTGCCCCCGAGCAAATCCGCCTATTGCCCGTCACCGATGAGGTAATGCCCTATGCCGAAACGGTTCTTACAGACCTTAAGGCAGCTGGAATTCGGGCCACCATTGATCGCAGTGGCGAAAGACTGGGCAAATTAATTCGCAACGGCGAACAGATGAAAATCCCCGTGCTCGGGGTCATTGGCGCCCAGGAAGCCGAGAACAAAACCCTCAGCCTGCGCAGCCGCAGGGATGGGGATTTGGGAGCCCTAGACCTCAGCACCGTGGCAGAGGCAGCCCGCCAGGCCAACGGCCAGCGCGCCGCCAGCCTGGGCCTTAAGCCGGCATGAGTTTGCCAATGCCAGATCTAATTAGTGAAGGCAAGGGCATTGTCTTGGCCGGCGACATCGGTGGCACCAAAACCCTGCTGGCCCTCTATCGCAGCTCCACACTTGAGCTAATTCGCTCCCAGCACTACCACTCAGGCGAATGGGCCGACCTCGCCCCCATGGTGGAGGCCTTCCTGGGCGGCGACCAAGCGGAGGCAGCCTGTTTTGCGGTGGCAGGTCCGGTGGCTAAGGGCCAGGCCCAGCTCACCAACCTGTCGTGGAAATTGGACCAGGACCAACTTGCCAAGCAGCTGGGTATTGGCCAGCTCGAATTGGTCAATGATTTCGCCGTATTGATCTACGGCCTACCCCATCTCAGGGATGACCAGCGGGCCCAAATTCGGGCCGGCAAGCCCAATTCCTGTGCCCCACTAATGGTGATAGGCGCAGGCACCGGCCTGGGCGTGGCCTTCGGGGTGCAAACCGCATCTGGCCTGGTGGCGATGGCCAGCGAGGCTTCCCATGGGGAGTTCGCCCCCAGAACCCAGGCTGAGTGGGAACTAAAGCAATGGCTTGCCAGCGAATTTTCACTGCCGCGCATCTCCACCGAGAGGGTTGTTAGCGGCACTGGTCTGGGCCTGCTGGCCCGTTGGTTGCTCGCAACCCAAGCGGAACCAGACCACCCGCTCCACCTGGTGGCCGCCGATCCCAACAGCGACCTACCGGCCCAGGTGTCCAAACAGGCCGCCCTAGGCAATCCCCTAGCCCGCCAAGCCCTCGACCACTGGATCGATCTCTACGGAAGTGTCTCTGGTGATCTGGCCCTGGCAACTCTCTGCCAAGGGGGCATCTGGCTAGCCGGAGGAACCGCGGGCAAGCTGCTCAGCGAATTGCAGGCGGGTGGCTTTGAACGGGGCTTCCTCTCCAAGGGCCGGCTGGCGGCCGTCCTCGAAAGCATTCCTATTACGGCCGTGATCGATCCGACCATCGGCCAGTTCAGTGCGGCCTGCAGGGCCCGGATGCTGGCGGCCTAGGCCAGGCCATCCTGGTGGCCTGAGACACTGGAGCTAGTAGTAGTTACTAGATGGTTCGCCCCCGCCTAGGCCAAGGGGTTGAGGTTCATGTGCCGGCCACCACAGCCAATGTGGGGCCAGGCTTTGATTGCCTTGGCGCGGCCCTTGAGCTCGACAATGTTTTCGAGATGCGCGCCATCGAAGGCGGTAGCGAAAGATTTGACTTAATCATTGAAGGGAGCGAGGGAGCCCACCTGCGCGGCGGTCCCGACAACCTGGTTTACAGGGCTGCCCAACGCGTTTGGAAGGAGGCAGGCGAGGAGCCGGTGGCCCTGGAGGCACGGGTGCGCCTGGCCGTACCCCCGGCCCGGGGCCTGGGCAGCAGTGCCACGGCAATTGTGGCCGGATTAATCGGAGCCAATGCCCTGGTTGGCGAACCCCTCAGCAAGGAAAAATTGCTGGAATTGGCCATCGATATTGAAGGCCATCCCGACAACGTGGTGCCCTCGGTGGTGGGGGGCCTGTGTCTTACGGCCAAGGCGGCATCCCAGCGCTGGCGGGTTGTGCGCTGCGAATGGTCGCCCCTGGTGCAGGCCGTGGTGGCAATTCCCGCCATTCGGCTTACCACCTCCGAAGCCAGACGGGCCATGCCCAAGGCGATACCCGTGGGTGATGCGGTCATCAACATGGGTTCATTGACCCTGCTGCTCCAGGGCCTGCGCACCGGCAACGGCGACCTGATCATCGATGGCATGAACGACCGGCTCCATGAGCCCTATCGCTGGGGCCTGATCCACGGGGGCAAGGTGGTGCGCGAGGCGGCCATCGATGCAGGCGCCTGGGGATGCGTTATAAGCGGAGCAGGCCCCAGCCTGCTGGCCCTCTGCCCGCCAGCCGTAGCCGAGGCCGTCAGCCAAGCGATGGTGCGCGCCTGGCACAAGGCGGGCGTCGAATCGCGATCAGCTGTGCTGGGCATACAGCAGGAGGGCAGCCGCTGGAGCCCCCTTCCCGACAAAATCGACTGAGTAGATGTACTCAGTCGACCAGGGGGAACTGATAGATTTGCAATGGCTGTAACAGGGCTGTGATGGACGCCAATCTGCCCATTCAGACAGCGTCATTCCCTTGGCTCAGCCTGATTGTGCTGCTGCCAGCGGCGGCGGCCCTGGCGATGCCACTGCTTCCAGGAGACGGCACCGATCCGAAGTGGCCCAGGACCCTGGCCCTCGGTGCACTCCTCACCGATTTGGTGCTGATGCTGGTGGCCTTTAGCCAGCACTTTGATGGCCAAGAAGCTGGGCTCCAGCTGGTGGAACGGATTAGCTGGGTGCCGGCCCTCGGCCTGGAGTGGTCCCTGGGCGCCGATGGACTCTCGGTGCCGTTGGTGGTGCTCTCAGGCTTGGTGACCCTGTTGACGGTGGCCGCCAGCTGGAACATCAAAAGCAAAACCCGGCTCTATTTCGGCCTGATGTTGGTTCAGGCCTCAGCCCAGGGCCTGGTTTTTCTCTCCCAGGATTTCCTGCTCTTCTTCCTGGCCTGGGAATTGGAGCTGGTGCCCGTTTACCTACTGATTGCGATCTGGGGCGGCAAGCAACGCCAATACGCGGCCACCAAATTCATTCTCTACACGGCAACGGCCTCGCTCCTGATTCTGTTGAGTGGCCTGGCCCTGGCCCTGAGCGGCCCATTCACCTTCAACCTCAGCGAACTGGCCACCCGCTCCCCCGGTGGCGTTTTTGGCCTGCTCTGTTACTTGGGTTTCCTAATCGGCTTTGGCGTCAAGCTGCCGATGTTCCCACTGCACACCTGGCTGCCCGATGCCCATGGCGAGGCCAATGCTCCGGTGTCGATGTTGCTGGCCGGGGTGCTGCTGAAGATGGGGGGCTATGCCTTGATGCGCTTCAACGTGCAGATGCTGCCCGACGCCCACCTCACCCTGGCGCCGGCCCTTGTCGTTTTAGGCATAGTCAACATTGTCTACGGGGCCCTAAACGCCTTTGCCCAGGACAACGTCAAGCGGCGCATCGCCTGCAGCTCAGTGAGCCACATGGGTTTTGTGCTGCTGGGTATCGGCGCCGTAGATGCCCTGGGAATGAGCGGTGCCATGCTGCAGATGATCAGCCATGGACTGATCGCAGCGGCCATGTTCTTCGTGACCGGGGTGTTCTATGAGCGCACCGAAACCCTCTCGATTCCCAACATGGGCGGCCTGGCTAAGGCCCTGCCGATCACCTTCGCCTTTTTCCTTGCCAGCTCCCTAGCCTCCCTAGCCCTGCCTGGCATGAGTGGCTTTGTCAGCGAAATCACCGTCTTTCTTGGGGTCACCGCCAACGATGGCTTCACCATCGGTTTCCGGGTAATCACAATCGTGCTCGCGGCGATAGGCCTTGTGCTCACGCCGGTCTATTTGCTCTCCCTGTGCCGCCGCGTCTTCTTTGGCCCCCGCATCCCAGCCCTGGCAGTGGTTGGCGACATGAAACCCCGGGAATTGGTGATTGGCCTCACCCTGCTGGTGCCCACCCTGGTAATCGGCTTCTGGCCCCGCATCGCCATCGACCTCTACCAGGCCACAACCAATAGCTTGGCGAGCACCCTGGCCAGTGCCACTGCGATCAGCCTGGGTTCCATCCCCCTGCCATGAGCCCGGTGATTAGCACCCTTGAATCGGTTGAAGATCTGCCCCTGTTGGCGGGCCAAGGCCTACCCCAATACGCAGCAATAACGCCGGAACAGATTGACCAGGCCATCCCCCTGCTGCTGGAGGTGCTGAACAAAGAGCTGGGGGAGCTCGAGGCGGCATTGGATATCCGCCTAACTGCTTGCTCCCAGGCCGCAAAGCCCCTGGGCTGGGATGAGCTGATGGATCCCCTGCACCACCTCGGGGAAAGGCTGCGCTGGAGTTGGGGGGTAGTTAGCCACCTAAATGGGGTCTGCAATAGCCCGGCCCTTAGGGAAGTGCACCAAAAGCACCAGGCCTCGGTGGTCAGTTTTGGCAACAGGGCCGGCCAAAGCCGCACCATTTACAGGGCCCTAGAAGCACTGCAGCAGCACAGCCAAAACCTAGATGGGGCCCAACAGCGCATCCTCAAATCCGAGTTGCGCGACATGCGACTGCGGGGAGTGGGCCTGGAGGCGGAGGCCCAACTGACCTTCAACTCCAGGTGCCAGCAGCTAGCAGAACTGGCCAACAGCTTTGGCAACCACGTGCTGGATGCCACCAACCAGTGGAGCCTGAGCCTTACCAACCCAGATGAGCTAGCCGGTTTGCCTGACAGCCTTAAGGGCTTGCTGGCCCAGGCAGCGGAGGAGGCAGGCCAGCCTGGCAGTTGGCGCATGGGGCTGGATCTGCCCCGGGTAGGGCCATTCCTTAAGTACAGCGAACGGCGGGACCTGCGTGAGCAGGTTTATCGAGCCCAGGTCAGCAAGGCTTCCAGCGGTGAATTAAACAACTGGCCCCTGATTGAGCAAATCCTCGAGCTCAAGCGCCAACAGGCCCTAATACTCGGCTTCGCCAATTGGGCCCAGCTGAGTTTGGTTTCGAAAATGGCCGACTCCGTGGCGAGCGTAGAAAAACTGCTCGAGGAGCTAAGGGCAGC
>NZ_JAGQBV010000006.1:0-61337 GCF_024345815.1 Cyanobium sp. HWJ4-Hawea
TTTTGCAGCTCTACCGGTGCATCCGCCTCCAGGGGTGGACCTTCCACCTCGATTCCGTCCCTCGAGGAACCTCTCGATGACCATCAGCCCACCAGAGCGTGGGAACAAGGCAAAGGACATGGTCGACCGGAACCCAGTTCCGGTGTCGTTCGAGCTTTTCGAAAAGCCCGGCCACTTCGACCGCAGCCTTGCCAAGGGTCCCAAAACCACAACCTGGGTTTGGAACCTCCACGCCAACGCTCACGATTTCGATAGCCACACGAGCGACCTCGAAGAGGTTTCTCGCAAGATTTTTTCGGCTCACTTCGGCCACCTGGCCGTCATTTTCATCTGGCTTAGCGGCGCCTTCTTCCATGGAGCCCGCTTCTCCAACTACTCCGGTTGGTTGGTAGATCCCCTGCACGTAAAGCCTTCCGCGCAGGTTGTCTGGCCAATTTTTGGCCAGGAGATTCTCAATGGCGATGTGGGTGCCGGCTTCCACGGCATTCAGATCACCTCAGGTCTTTTCCACGTGTGGAGGGCTTGGGGCATCACCAACGAAACCCAGCTGTTGGCCCTGGCCATCGGTGCTCTGGTGATGGCCGGCTTGATGCTCAATGCCGGCGTTTTTCACTATCACAAGGCAGCTCCAAAGCTCGAGTGGTTCCAGAACGTTGAGTCGATGCTCAACCACCATCTGGCGGGCCTCCTCGGCTTGGGCTCCCTTTCCTGGACTGGGCACCTCTTGCATGTGTCCCTTCCCACCACTGCGCTGATGGATGCCATCGACGCCGGCAACCCGCTGGTGCTCAACGGCAAGACCATCGCCACCTATGCAGACATTCCCCTGCCCCACGAGTTCCTGAATCAGGATCTGATTTCCCAGATTTATCCCGGT
The DNA here is from genome assembly GCF_024345815.1 of Cyanobium sp. HWJ4-Hawea. Lineage (NCBI taxonomy): Bacteria > Bacillati > Cyanobacteriota > Cyanophyceae > Synechococcales > Prochlorococcaceae > Cyanobium > Cyanobium sp. HWJ4-Hawea. The sequence goes on from NZ_JAGQBV010000006.1 coordinate 878, forward strand.
TTCGGGGCTGGTGTTTCAGCCTTTTTCTCGGGTAACTGGGCCGCCTACGGCGATTTCCTCACCTTTAAGGGTGGTCTGAATCCCGTTACCGGAAGTCTCTGGATGACTGACATCGCCCATCACCACTTGGCGATTGCGGTGCTGTTCATCGTGGCCGGTCACATGTACCGGACCAACTGGGGCATTGGCCACAGTATTAAGGAGATTCTGGAAGGCCAGAAGGGTGATCCTCTCCTGTTCCCTGCCCCCAATGGTCATGACGGACTCTTTGAGTTCATGACCACTTCTTGGCACGCCCAACTGGCTGTGAACCTCGCGCTGCTCGGATCCCTGAGCATCATCGTGGCCCAGCACATGTATGCGATGCCTCCCTATCCCTACATCGGGATCGATTACCCCACCCAGCTGTCGATCTTTACCCATCACACCTGGATTGGCGGATTCTTGATCGTTGGTGCTGGGGCCCACGCCGCCATCGCGATGATTCGCGATTACGACCCCGCCAAGCACGTAGACAACGTGCTCGACCGGGTGCTCAAGGCCCGTGACGCCATCATCAGCCACCTCAACTGGGTGTGCATTTGGCTGGGCTTCCACAGCTTCGGCCTCTATATCCACAACGACACCATGCGTGCCCTGGGCCGTCCCCAGGACATGTTCAGCGACTCCGCCATTGCCCTGAAGCCCATCTTCGCGCAATGGATCCAAGGCCTCCACGCCGCCGCCGCCGGCAGCACCGCGCCCAACGCCCTGGCCAGCGTTAGCGAAGTGTTCAACGGCACGGTTGTGGCCGTGGGTGGCAAGGTCGCCGCCGGTCCGATCCCCTTGGGAACGGCCGACTTCATGGTGCACCACATCCACGCCTTCACGATCCACGTCACCGTGTTGATCCTGCTGAAGGGTGTGCTCTATGCGCGCAGCTCCAGGCTTGTGCCCGACAAGGCAAACCTGGGCTTCCGCTTCCCCTGCGACGGCCCTGGCCGTGGCGGTACCTGTCAGGTGTCGGCTTGGGACCACGTGTTCCTCGGCCTGTTCTGGATGTACAACTCCCTGTCGATCGTCATTTTCCACTTCTCCTGGAAGATGCAGAGCGACGTGTGGGGCACCGTCAATGCCGACGGCAGCGTCCAGCACATCACCAACGGCAACTTTGCCCAAAGCGCCATCACCATTAATGGTTGGCTGCGGGACTTCCTCTGGGCCCAGGCCGCACAAGTGATCAACAGCTACGGCTCGAGCTCCAGTGCCTACGGCCTGATGTTCCTAGGTGCCCACTTCATCTGGGCCTTCAGCCTGATGTTCCTGTTCAGTGGCCGCGGCTACTGGCAAGAACTGATTGAGTCCATCGTCTGGGCTCACAACAAGCTGAGGGTGGCTCCTGCGATTCAACCGCGGGCGCTCTCCATCACCCAAGGCCGTGCCGTCGGTGTCGCCCACTATCTGTTGGGCGGTATTGCTACGACCTGGGCATTCTTCCTGGCCCGCATTGTCGCGGTCGGCTGACCTCCTCCTGACCTTTCCTCATGGCAACGAAATTTCCTTCGTTTAGCCAGGGTCTGGCACAGGACCCGACAACCCGCCGTATTTGGTACGGCATCGCCACGGCTCACGATTTCGAGAGCCATGACGGAATGACCGAGGAGCGGCTTTACCAAAAGCTGTTCTCCACCCACTTCGGTCACCTGGCCATCATTGGCCTCTGGGTTTCGGGCAACCTGTTCCATATCGCCTGGCAGGGCAACTTTGAGCAGTGGGTCGCCGATCCGCTGCATGTCCGTCCCATCGCTCACGCGATCTGGGATCCCCACTTTGGCGAGGGCGCAATTGCGGCCTTTACCCAAGCGGGTGCTTCTTCTCCGGTGAACATTGCCTATTCCGGTCTGTACCACTGGTGGTACACGATCGGTATGACCACCAACGCCGAGCTTTACCAGGGTTCCATCTTCATGATGATCCTGTCGGCTTGGGCCCTGTTCGCCGGTTGGTTACACCTCCAGCCCAAGTTCCGGCCTTCCTTGGCCTGGTTCAAGAACGCTGAATCCCGCCTGAACCACCACCTGGCTGTTCTGTTCGGCTTCAGCTCGATTGCTTGGGCCGGTCACCTGGTGCACGTCGCCATCCCTGAGGCCCGTGGTCAGCACGTCGGTTGGGACAACTTCCTTTCCGTTCTGCCCCACCCCGCCGGCCTGGCGCCGTTCTTCACCGGTAACTGGGGTGTGTATGCCCAGAACCCTGACACCGCCTACCAAATCTTTGGTACGACTGAGGGTTCAGGCACCGCCATCCTCACCTTCCTTGGTGGTTTCCACCCCCAAACCGAAGCTCTCTGGCTCACCGACATTGCCCATCACCACCTGGCGATTGGCTGTCTCTTTGTGATCGCCGGCCACATGTACCGGACCAACTTCGGTATTGGGCATTCGATCCGGGAGATCCTTGATGCCCACAACCCCCCTAAGGGCACCCCCTTTGGCGGCGCACTTGGAGCTGGCCACAAGGGTCTTTACGACACCATCAACAATTCTCTCCACTTCCAACTTGGTTTGGCCCTGGCCAGCCTTGGTGTGGTGACGAGTTTGGTGGCGCAGCACATGTATGCGATGCCGTCCTATGCGTTTATCGCAAAGGACTACACCACCCAGGCTGCCCTCTATACCCACCACCAGTACATCGCCATCTTCCTGATGTGCGGTGCCTTCGCCCACGGTGCGATCTTCTTCATCCGCGACTACGACCCGGAAGCGAACAAGGACAACGTCCTTGGTCGGATGCTTGAGCACAAGGAAGCAATCATCAGCCACCTGAGCTGGGTTTCCCTGTTCCTCGGTTTCCACACCCTGGGTCTTTACGTCCACAACGACGTAGTAGTTGCCTTCGGTACCCCCGAGAAGCAGATCCTGGTAGAGCCTGTCTTTGCCCAATTCGTTCAAGCCGCTAGCGGTAAGGCGATGTATGGCATGGATGTGCTCCTGTCCAACGCCGGCAGCGCAGCCAGCACCGCCGGTGCTGCCTACATGCCCGGTTGGATGGATGCCATCAACGGCAGCAGCGATCTCTTCCTGCCGATTGGCCCTGGCGACTTCCTCGTGCACCACGCCATCGCGTTGGGACTGCACACCACCACCTTGATCCTGGTGAAGGGCGCCTTGGACGCCCGGGGTTCCAAGCTGATGCCCGACAAAAAGGACTTCGGCTACTCCTTCCCCTGCGACGGCCCCGGCCGCGGCGGTACCTGTGACATCTCAGCTTGGGATTCCTTCTATCTGTCGGTTTTCTGGGCTCTGAACACCGTGGGTTGGGTCACCTTCTACTGGCACTGGAAGCACCTTGCTATTTGGCAGGGCAACGTGGCCCAGTTCAACGAATCCAGCACCTATCTGATGGGTTGGTTACGCGACTACCTGTGGCTCAACAGCTCCCAGCTGATCAACGGTTACAACCCGTTTGGCAGTAACAACCTGGCCGTCTGGTCCTGGATGTTCCTGTTCGGTCACCTGGTGTGGGCCACCGGCTTCATGTTCCTGATCTCCTGGCGCGGTTATTGGCAGGAACTGATTGAGACGATTGTCTGGGCCCATCAGCGCACTCCGCTCGCCAACTTGGTGGGCTGGCGCGATAAGCCTGTGGCTCTCTCGATCGTTCAGGCCCGTGTGGTGGGTCTTGCCCACTTCACGATAGGCTACATACTCACGTACGCAGCCTTCCTGATCGCATCTACTTCTGGCAAGTTTGGCTGATTTCAGCCCCTTGCTCCACCTCGAGGGACGACCTCACCCCCGGTTCACCCCGGGGGTTTTTTATGGCCAGAGGCAGTTGGGTAGTTCTTTTGCACGTAGCTCCAGTCTTCGCACTTCAGCTCAATGCCATCGGTCTGGGCGCGCTCGCTGCGCAGACAGGTGATGGTGGCCTGATGGCCCGCAGCAGCTGGCTCGGCCTTGGGGCAAAAGTTCTGGCAGCCAGCCAAGAGCAATGCTGCTGCCAGGCTGAAACCAGTCAGCAGCAGGGGGCGGATAGTCATAGGGGTGTGTGACTTGGCTGCTGCCATCTTGATTGGGCGGCTGCTTGTTGATTTGCCTAGTGCCTGCCCATTAAAAAAGCCCCGCCGATTTGGCAGGGCTTGTTGAGCTTGTAGGGCTTGGGGCCTGGTTTAGTTAACGCTCCAGACGCCACCGGCGATATTGACCAGGGGGGCAACGATTGAGGTGCCCACCAGGAACCAGGCGAAGGCGGCACCACCGCAACCACCAAGCCAGAAGCCACTGGCAAATTCAGCCCAACCAGCCTTGGTGAAAAGGTCGGAGGGGGGATTGTCGATCGTGGCATCGGCCGGCTGGACGTTCGGACCATTGCCCGCGGTGCCATAGATCGACAGGCAAACCGTCAGGATCGAGACCAGGCCAATGGTGGCCAGGAGGCCTGCGGTGCTTGCGTACTCGGTGAGGCGCAGGGGGCCGCAGATGGCAAAGGGGCCGTAGAGAAAGAAGCCATGGGCCATACCAACTTCCAAGCCGCGGCGATTCGGGGACAGGGAAGGGCGGTAGGCCGGCAGAGCACCCAAAAATGCCCGGCTGAAATAGCTGCTGTTAACGGGAGTGGCCAAATTGCCGACGCAGGGGTCGGCCACGGGGGTCACGGTCATGGTGGCGATAGGTAGGTCGGCAGAAGGAAGGGCATTGGGCTCAGGGCGCAGCTCAGTTGCGGGCTTCGATCACGTTGAACAACAGGGCCATGGCCACCGCTGGTCCAAGGATCCCTACTAGGGGCACGAACACCGAGGGCAGCCAGGCTGCAGCAAATTCTCCAGTCATGGCAGGGACCAATAACAACCGTTGGTACTGTAAAGAGGTCCCCCGGGGCCACCTTCCTGGGCCCGATCCGGCGACATAAAAGTTCAATCCATGAACCCCCAAACCCTTGGTGCAGCTGCAGCGGTTTTGGCCGTCCTGTTGTGGTTAAGCAGCCGGCGTCGTCCTTCGCCGCTGGTCGGTCTCGATGCCGCCGCCGTTGCCCTGTTGAACAGGACCCAAATTGAGCTGGTCCAGGAGGCTGCTGCCGTGGCTGGCGGCACTGCCTCAGCTTTTGTTGCCCCTGCAGGGGCCCGCGAGCGAGCTGACTTGCTTCGCCTTTTGCAACATCAACTCCAGGGAGATACGGGCTCGCGCTTGGCTGCCATCCAGGCCGCTCGGGCCTGGGGCCACCGCAGCACCCTGCCTTTGCTGAAGCGTGGCCTGCGCGATGTCAGCCCCCAGGTGGCCCATGAGGCGGCTCGGGCCATGGATCTTTTCAGGGGCAGTCCAGGGGCCTTGGCCAGCGCCAAGCCTCAGGGGCGTTTGCCCCGCAATGCCGCCCTGACCCGGTAGATGGGTCGGCCTTGACTTTCGTGATATGTGCGCATTTGTACCTCTGCCAGCAGGCCAAAGCAGAAGAGCTGTACACCGGTAATCAGGGCTAGAAACGCCACCATCAGCAGCGGCCGGTTGCCGATGTCGGCCTGGGCAAACACCTTTTCCCCCAGGAGATAGAAGCTGAGCACCATTCCCAGCCCGATCGATCCGAGGCCCCAGAGGCCAAAGACATGCATCGGTCGGGTCAGAAAGCGCTTCATGAACCACACCGTCAGCAGATCCATCAGCACCCGGAAGGTGCGATCTATTCCGTATTTGCTTTCGCCGAAGCGGCGCGGTTGGTGGTTCACCTTCACTTCGCTGATCCTGGCGCCCTCGATGAAGGCCAATGCGGGCAGGAAGCGATGGAGTTCGCCGTAGAGGTTGAGGTCTTCCAGCACCTCCCGGCGGTAGGCCTTTAGGGAGCAGCCGTAGTCGTGTAGGCGCACGCCTGTAACTCGGGCGATCAGCAAATTGGCCAGCAGGGATGGCAGCAACCGGCTGATGGCTGCGTCTTTTCGCCGATGTCGCCAGCCGCTGACCAGGTCGTAACCCTCTTCCAGTCGGTTGAGGAGCAGGGGAATGTCGGCGGGATCGTTTTGGAGGTCCCCATCGAGGGTCACAATCACGGCGCCGCTGCTGGCATCGAAGCCTGCGGCCATGGCAGCTGTTTGGCCGTAGTTGCGCCGCAACAGCACCGCCACCAGCTCTGGCACCTCCCCGCCCAGCTCGGCCAGCACGGCAGCGCTTTGATCCTTGGAGCCGTCATCCACCAGCACTATTTCAAAGCCCAAACCCAGGGGCCTTAGGGCGCCGAGCAGTTGGCCCATCAGGGGCCTGAGGCTCTCCTGCTCGTTGTAGAGGGGCACCACTACGGAGAGCTGAACAGCAGACATGGGGTGGATGCTCCAGGCCTCGAAACTAGGCGGGCAGGGTCTTCATGGCAGAGCAGTGCCGTCATGGCAGCGCATTACCCTGCCGGCGCCCCGAAGGCTTTCCCGGTAGTGGCAGGCCACGGGGTTGCTGTTCTGGGGGGCCAGGTTGTCGATGGCCAGACCGTTGTGGCCGTTGCTTGACCCGGAGCTGTGCAGGTAGGCGCCTTGGCCCAAATGGAGGCCCACATGGGTGCAGTGATGGGGAGTGCCAAAAAAGATCAAATCTCCAGGCAACATCAGCTGGCTCACCCCAGGCCGTACGGCCACCGGCTGGCAGAAGCGCTCCTGCAGGTAGGCGTCCCTGGGTATCCAGATGCCCTGGGATGCATAGGCACTTTGCAGTAGGCCCGAGCAGTCGAAATCAGGCCCGAGGCTGCCGCCCCAGAGGTAGCTGTTGGCCTTCTGCTGGGCGGCAAGGGCCCACGCCACAACCCCATCAAGCCGCTTGGCAATGGCGCTGCGATCCAGTAGCTGGTTCTTCGGGCGTTGGGCGCTAATGGCCTGGCCCAGCAGGGCATCTACTTCAATCCAGCCCGGATAGCCATCATCCAGCAGGCGCACTGGCAATCTGCGGGAGATCGCAGCCGTCGCCATGGCTTGGGGCGCTGGCCCCTCGAGTACCAGCAGGTGGCGACCGGCCCAGGCCTGGGTTGCCAGGGAGGAACCCCTCGGACGGCTGAAGAGGTTGATCGGCCCCAGCAGCCGCCAGATAGTGCCTGCCCGTAACCATTCGGGGGCCGCCGGTGAACCCAAAGGCACGGGGCTTAAAACGGCAGGGTTCCTGGTGCCTAATGTCGCCACAGCGCTTGCCGGCAGTGATGGCGTTCTACAACCCTGATCCGGCCATGGGCCAGACCCTGGCCGATTTGGTCCGCGCCCTGGAGCTGGAGGGCCGCCCCGGCCTGGCCCAGCAACTCTCGATCACCTGGTTGAGTTACGAGTCTTCCCTGGTGGGGCAGGCAGCCGATCTGGGTGGGGCAGAGTTTTGGTCCAGGCCAGTGCAGGGGGCCAGCTGGGCGGGAGATCGGCCTCGCTATCCCGCCAGCGTGGTCAAGGCTTTTTATTTAGTGGCCGCTGAGGCCTGGCTCCAGGCCGATTGGCTCAAGGAATCGGACGAATTGCGCCGGGCCATGGCCGCCATGATCCGAGATTCCAGCAACGATGCCACTTCCCTGGTGGTAGATCGCCTCAGCGGGACCACCAGTGGCCCGGAGCTGGCGCCTGAAGCGATGGCAGCCTGGATTGGCCAGCGCCAGCTGGTGAACCAGTGGTATGGCCAGCTGGCTTGGCCGGAATGGTTGAGCTCCAATGTCTGCCAGAAAACCTGGGGGGATGGACCCTTTGGCCGCGAGCGGGATTTTTACGGGGCCCAGCTGGAAAACCGTAACCGCCTCAGCACCGATCTAACGGCCCGCCTGCTCCAAGGGATTATGGCTTCGGCCCTGGTCTCGCCGCCCGCCTGCGGCCGCATGCGCGGGCTGCTGGAGCGCAGTTTGGATCGGGAGCTGCGGGCTGCCGATCCGGAAAACCAGGTGGATGGTTTTTTAGGGGCTGGTCTGCCCCAGGGAGCTCGGCTGTGGAGCAAGGCCGGCTGGATGAGCCAGGCTCGCCATGACGCCGCCTACGTGGAAGCGCCAGGCCACAGGCCCATGCTGCTGGTGGTCTTCAGTGAGGGCGAGGGCTGTGCCCGCGATGTCCAACTGCTGCCGGAGTTGGCCGCACGCCTAACTTCCACCTGCCGCAGTTAAAGCCGTGGCAGGTGGATTGGCTTAGACAACGGAGAGGGAGGGATTCGAACCCTCGATAGAAGTTACCTCCTATAACTCCTTAGCAGGGAGCCGCTTTCAACCACTCAGCCACCTCTCCAGTGGCCCGATGAGCTTATCAGTGCACTGACGCTTGCTTGGGAGCCGTCAGCCCTTGGCATCAAGCCTGGGTAGTCGGTGCTTGAAGCCACAGAGGATTTCCCAGGGGATTGTTTGGCAGCGCCCACTCCAGTCGGCTGGGGTGATTTCTTGGCCGCCCTCCTCGCCCAGCAGGGTCAGTACCGAACCCACCTCCAGGCCTGGGCAGTCGCTGGCATCGACCACCAGCTGGTCCATGGTGATGGCGCCCACCTGGGGCAGGCGCTGCTGGCCAAACAGCACCTCCATTTGGTTTGAGAGCTGGCGTGGCACGCCATCGGCGTAGCCGATCCCCACCACCGCCAGACGGCTGGCCCGGCTGGTGCGGAAGCGGTGGCCATAGCTGACGCCAACCCCGGCTGCCACCTCCCGGATCAGGCTCACCCGCGCATGGATGCGCATGGCGCTTTTCAGGGGCATCCCATTGCCTAAATGGGCGGCGGGCCTGTGGCCGTAGAGGGCCAGTCCAACCCTCACCAGGTCGTAGTGGAGATTTTGGTGGCGCAGGGTGCCCGCCGAATTGGCCAGGTGGCGACAACCCGAATCCAGGCCTTGCGTCTGGAGGGCCCCAAGCACCGCCTCGAAGCGCCGCTGCTGTTCATCCGTAATGCCATCGTCGGAGTTGGGCGGGGCATCGGCACTGGCCAGGTGGGAATAGACCCCCGCCAGGTTTACGGCGTCTAGGTCGGCGATGGCGGCCACAATCCTGGGGCCCTCCTGCCAGTCGGCCCCGAGGCGGGCCATGCCCGTATCCAGCTTGAGCTGCAGGGCCATGCGCCGGCCACTGCTTTGGGCCAGGTTTTGACAGAGCAGGGCTTCGCGCATGCCGCTGATGGTGGGCATCAGCTCCCAGTGCAGGCAATTGCGCAACTCCTCAACGCTGTTGAGGTTCCCCAGCACCAGCACTGGGGCCCGGATGCCGGCCTGGCGTAATTCAATGCCTTCAGCCAGGGTCGCCACCCCAAACGAACTGGCACCTCCAGAAAGGGCGGCCTGGGCCACGGCTACAGCGCCATGGCCGTAACCATCGGCCTTGACCACTGCCATTAGTTGGGTGGATTCGGCCAGTTGCAGCCGAATGCTTCGGGCATTGGCGGCAATGGCGGAGCAATCCACCTCCACCCAGGCGCGCTGGCGCTCCAGCCCCTCAGCGCTTGGGAAATTGGCCTGGGGCCAAGGTGGATTGGTGGCCTGGGTCACCATCGTCGCGGATTATTGGCACTAGCATGCCGCGTAATACGGGTGCTGGCATGGGCCACGTTCTCGTTCTGAACGCGTCCTACGAACCTTTGAATATCACCACGTGGCGGCGGGCCATGGTGATGTTGCTCAAGGGCAAGGCGGTGGGGCTTGAGCATGATCCAGCCCACGTAATTAGGGAGGATTATCTCCTGCCTACCGTGATTCGCCTGCGTCAATTTGTGCGGGTGCCCTATAGGCAGTTGCCCCTGACTCGACGCAATCTTTTTCAGCGCGATGGCCACCGTTGCCAATACTGCGGCTGCAGCGGAGAGCGTCTCTCCGTAGACCATGTTTTCCCCCGCAGCCGGGGCGGCGGCGACACCTGGGAGAACGTGACCACGGCCTGTTTGCCCTGCAATGTGCGCAAGGGCAACCGCACCCCGAAGGAGGCGGGCATGCCCCTGGCCCGCAGCCCCCATCGGCCCATGGGCAGTCTCAGTTTTGAGGCCCGCCGCCAAATCCATGCTGGCCAGCACCTGGAGTGGGCCAAGTACGTGATTGGCAGCTGCGATGAAAGGGCTGCCTAGCCGGCTACTTCGGCGGCCAGTTCCTCCAGTTGGCGGCTTTGATCGGCGGCAATGCACGCCCCAATTAGGTCCTGCAGCTGCCCATTAAGCACCGGCTCCAGGCTGAAGTTGCGGCCTAGGCGGTGGTCGGTGGTGCGGCTGTCCTTGTAGTTGTAGGTGCGGATTTTTTCACTGCGGTCGCCGCTGCCGACCTGGGCTAGCCGAATGGAGCGCTCCTCGGCATTTGCCTCAGCCAGCTTGCGCTCGTAGAGCTTGGCCCGCAGGATCTCCATGGCCCGTTCCCTGTTCTGTAGCTGGGAGCGCTCCTGGGTGCAGAAGACCCTGATGCCTGTCGGTTTGTGCAGCAGGTCGACGGCCGTTTCCACCTTGTTGACGTTTTGACCGCCAGCGCCACCGGAACGGGCCGTGCTCAGTTCAATTTCGGTGGGGTCAATTTGCACCTCCACGGGGTCTGCCTCGGGCATTACCGCCACGGTGGCCGTTGAGGTGTGCACCCGCCCCTGGGATTCGGTGGCCGGCACCCTTTGTACCCGATGGACCCCCGCCTCAAATTTGAGCTGGCTAAAAACCCCTTCTCCCTTGATGGCCAGGATCAACTCTTTATAGCCGCCCAGTTCGGCTTCTGAGGCACTGACCGGATCGACCTTCCAGCCGATGGTTTGGGCATAGCGCTCATACATTCGGGCCAGATCCCCTGCCCAGATGGCCGCCTCGTCTCCACCGGCACCGGCCCTTATTTCCAGCATCACGCTGCGTTCGTCGCGGGGATCCCTAGGCAGCAGGGCAAGGGTGAGCTTCTGGCGCAGGCCGGCCATGGCTTCTGCAAGGCAGGCGAGCTCCTCGTTGGCAAGTTGCTCCATCGCCGGGTCGCCCCGGTGTTCCTTGAGCAGGGCCCTGGCATCACTTTCTTCCTGCTCCAGCTTTTGCAGCTGCTGGTGGTCGAGCACCAGGGGTTCTAGCCGGGAACGCTCCCGGGCAATGGCTTGCAGTTGGGTGGGATTGGAGGCCACAGCTGGATCGGCCAGCTGCCGTTCCAGGGTTTCAAAGGTGCGACGGGCCGTTTCCAGACGCCCGTGGAGCAGGTTTAGGTCCATGGCGATGGGGTTTGGGCGTCAAACGCCCTGACCCAATCAGGCGTCTGCTTCAGCGGGTGCTTCAGCGGTTGGTTCCATCGCGCTCGCCGCTGGCTGGGCTGGAGCTGCTTCGACTGGCGCAGCCTTCTTGTCGGCGGGGGCAGCGGCTTCACCACCGCCCATGCCGTACTTGCGCATGAAGCGGTCCACCCGACCCTCGGTATCGAGGATTTTTTGGGTGCCTGTGTAGAAGGGGTGGTTGCCACTCCACACATCAACGTTGATCTCAGGTGAGGTGGAGCCGGTGGTCATAACCACTTCTCCGTTGCAAATCACCTTGGCATCGGGGTACCAGGTGGGATGGATGTCTGCCTTGGCCATGGCTGGGAAAGAATGCTGCTGAAAGGGAAAAAAGAAAATCAGCGCTTGGAGAACTGAGGAGCCTTACGGGCTTTCTTCAGGCCGTACTTGCGGCGCTCCTTGGCGCGGGGGTCGCGGCTGAGGTGACCTTCGGTTTTCAGCGGCTTGCGGTTGTCGGGGGAAAGCTCGCAAAGGGCGCGGGCCGCACCTTGCTTAATGGCATCGGCTTGGCCGGTCAGGCCGCCGCCACGCACATTGACAAGGATGTCGTACTCCTTGGCCAGGCCCAGGGTTTTGAGGGGAGCTTGGACTGCCGCCAGGTAAACCGGGTTGTAGTTCAGGTAGTTGTCACCGGGGCGGCCGTTGATGGTCACGGTGCCACTGCCGGGAACTACGCGCACACGGGCCACCGCGGTCTTGCGACGACCTGTACCCCAATAGACGACTTTGTTGGAGGTGCTCATTGGTTGGCGGCGGTGGCGGGATCGAGGGCGAGGGCTTGGGGCTGCTGGGCGCCGTGGGGGTGCTCGGCACCCTTATAAACCTTCAGTTTGCGGAACAGCTGACGGCCCAGGGCGTTGTGGGGAAGCATGCCCTTGATCGCCTTCTCGACGATCCGCTCGGGCAGGCGAGCTTGCAGGTGCTCAAAGGTTTCGGTCTTCATGCCGCCGGGACGGCCGGAATGGCGGCGGTAGATCTTTTGGTTGGCCTTGTTGCCGCTCACCCTCACCTTGTCGGCGTTGATGATGACCACAAAATCACCTGTGTCCAGGTGGGGGGTGTAGCAGGGCTTGTTCTTGCCGCGCAGCACCTGGGCCACTTCGCTCGCCAGGCGACCGAGGGTTTGATTCTCCGCATCCACCAGATACCACTGGCGCTCTAGGGAATCAATGGAAGGGAGGGGGGTCTTGTTCATGTCGCCTGATCAAACACCGGCGAGCCGGATAGGAGGGCCCCAACGCAAATGCTGGGAATGGGTGCGTTGGGAGATGGGTTGAACTGCCGAGACAGGGTTTCAACCGGATTCAATGACCTTACCGCTTGGCCTGTCGTCGCCCTTGGAAGGGATACGGGGCTAGCACGACGGAGGTGAATCGGGGCATTCCAACGAATACCGCGGTTGTGAATCATACCAGGCAGCTTTTTGGAATATCTCCTGGGGATAGCCCACCCGTAGCAGGCAAAGCCCTTGCGGGGGAGCGGAATCCCTGATTTCACTGCGGCGCAGATTGCGCCAGCGTTCCCTGAAGGCCGCCGTCCCCAGGCTGCCCTCGCCGATGGCCACCAATTGGCCCATCACCAGCCTGACCATGCCGTAGAGAAAGCCGCTGGCCTGCAGTTCCGTAGTTACCAGATCGCCCTGGCGCTCGATTAGCACCTCTTGCAGGGTTGTGCGGGCGTTGGCACGGCGGCTGCCGGCCCGCTGAAAGGCGGAGAAATCGTGCTCCCCGAGCATTTCATTCAGAACCTCGGCCATGGCCCTTTCATCCAGTCGCCGCCGGTAGCGGTGCCACGACCAGGGCGCCAGAAATAGGTTGGGGGTGCGGCCGTTGTAAATGGTGTAGCGATAGCGCCGGTAGTTGGCAGCGAAGCAGGCGTGCCAATCGTTTTTCACCACCGTTGCGGAGCGCACCCGGATCGTGGCCGGTAGGCGGCCATTGAGGGCCTTGGCCCACCGTTCTGGAGGTATGGGCCCGGCCGCATCAAAGTGCACCACTTGGCCTGCCGCATGCACACCTGTGTCGGTGCGTCCCGCCGCCACGCTACGGACCGGCCTGTGGGGATCCAGCTCGGCAATCGCCTTCTCCAGCCGTTCTTGAACGCTGGGGGCGTTGCGCTGCTTTTGCCAGCCGCAGTAGGAAGAGCCGTCGTATTGAAGGCAGAGGGCAATCCTTTGGAGCTGGCCCTGGGGGTTTTCGCAGAAATTGGGGGTAAGTGAAGCCATTAAAAAACCGCGGTGAACCTGGGCTCGCCGCGGCCTGGATTAGATCGGTTCCGGTTCAAACCAGCTCGATGATTGCCATTTCGGCGTTGTCACCCCGGCGGGGCACGGTGCGAATGATGCGGGTGTAGCCGCCATTGCGATCGCCGTAGCGGTCCTGGGCCTTGTCAAACAGGGCGTGAACCAGCTGTTTGTCATAGATGTAGCCAATCGCCCGCCTGCGGGCAGGCAGGCTGCCGTCCTTGGCCAGGCTGATCATCCGCTCGGCTTCATCGCGCAGGGCCTTGGCCCGTGCCTTGGTGGTGGTTACCCGGCCCTCGCGGATTAGCTGGGTGGTAAGACCCCGCAGCATCGCTTTGCGTTGGTCGGCGGGGCGTCCCAACATGGGGACTCGGCATTGGTGTCTCATGGGTCTGGTTAGGTAGGGGGCGGGGCCGCCGATCAGGCGCTGGTGCGGCTTTGGGGGAGGATGATACCGATGCGCTCTAGCGCTTCGATAACTTCATCGGCCGACTTGGAGCCGAAGTTTTTGATCTCGAGCAGGTCTTCGTAGCTGAAGCCCATCAGGTCGGAAACGGAGTTGACCTGGGCCCGCTTCAGGCAGTTGTAAGCCCGCACCGAGAGGTTGAGCTCCTCGAGGGGGATTTGGGCCTCGGCCGAGGGCTCGGGCTCCAGGCCTGGCTCCTCCACCAGCGAAAGGCTCGCCAGGGGCTGGAATAGGGCGATCAGCTGGTTGGCTGCTTGGGCCATGGCGTCGTCGGGGGTGACGCTGCCGTTGGTTTCAATTTCCAGGCGCAGGCGCTCCCGGGCCGAACCACCCTCACCCACGGCGGTTTCATCCACCGTGTAGTTGACCCGTTTGACGGGTTTGAAGACCGCATCAATTTGGAGCAGGTCGATGGCGCTGGTGTCTTCGCTGTGGCGATTGACAGGCCTGTAGCCAACGCCGCGCTCCACATGCACTTCCAACTCCAGGTTGTGGCCCTCGGCCACGGTGGCAATCAGGCGGTTGCCGTCGATTACCTGCACCTGGGAAGAAAACTGCAGATCTGAGGCGGTCACGGTGGCGGGACCGTTGACCGTCAGGCGGCCGATCTCGAGCTCCCGGTTGCGGCTGTTGACCGAGATCTGTTTGCAGTTGAGCAGGATGTCGAGCACGTCTTCGCGCACCCCGGGGACCGTGGCGTACTCGTGGTTAACGCCGGAGATGCGGACGGCGGTGATGGCACTGCCCTCGAGGCTGCCAATCAGGACCCGGCGCAGGGCGTTCCCCAGGGTGGTGGCTTGGCCGCGATCGAGGGGGCCGATCAGGAAGACGCCCATTTGGGAGCGATCTTCAGAGATCTGGTGCTCAATCCGGTCAATTTGGTAATGCAACACGGTCTGAAGGGTCTAAAGGTTGGAAAGTTGCGCCCGAGGGGCTAGGTCAACGACAAATCAGACGCGACGACGCTTGGAGCGACGGCAGCCGTTGTGGGGCAGGGGGGTGACATCGCGGATCAGGGTGATTTCCAGACCCGCAACTTGAAGGGCACGAATCGCGGTTTCCCGACCGGAACCGGGGCCCCTCACCAGCACTTCAATTTGGCGCATCCCCTGTTCCATGGCCCGGCGACCAGCTGCTTCAGCAGCGGTTTGGGCGGCAAAGGGGGTGCCTTTGCGGGCGCCCTTGAAGCCACTGGCTCCGGCGGAGCTCCAGGAAATCACCTCACCGGCCGTGTCGGTAATCGACACGATCGTGTTGTTGAAGGTGCTTTGGATGTGCGCAACGCCGTTGGGCACATTGCGTTTGGCCTTTTTGGGGCCCGATTTTTTGGCTGGCTTTGCCATGGTTGGTAGGCCTGCAGGAGCAGGAGGTGATCAGGAAACGTCTGGGGAGCGCCCTGGTGACGCCGGTGACCCTTGGGCAGGCCTGAAAAATCAGGCTTACGGGGAGGTTGGCGGCAGGGCTGCTTGGGGAATGGAGCCTTAAGACAGGGAGTCGGACTGGGGTGAAGAAGGGGCCGCTGGGGCCTATTTCTTCTTGCCGGCCACGGTTTTGCGCGCACCACGGCGGGTACGGGCATTGGTCCGGGTGCGTTGACCGCGCACGGGCAGGCCCATGCGGTGGCGACGGCCGCGGACGCAGCCGATGTCCTGCAAACGCTTGAGGGCCATGCCCTCCTGGCGCCGCAGGTCCCCTTCGAGGGTGAAGCCCTCAGCAGCGCCGCGCAGCTTTTGCACGTCGGCGTCGCTGAGATCCTTCACCCGGGTGTCAGGGTTGACCCCGGTTTTGGCCAGGATCTTGTGGGCACGGGTCAAGCCAATGCCATACACATAGGTGAGAGCGATCTCGACTCGCTTGTCGCGAGGGATATCAACGCCGGCAATCCGAGCCACGTGGGAAAACGATTCAGTTGGAACAAATGGAGCTCAGCCCGGGCCAAATTGGCGTAAACGGGCTGGAGCAGCTGCCCCGGAGGGCGGCCATGGGGCTGGTCAGCCCTGGCGCTGCTTGTGCTTGGGGTTGGTGCAGATGACCATTACCCTGCCGTGGCGACGAATCACCCGGCACTTCTCACACATTTTTTTCACTGAGGCACGCACCTTCATGGGAGTAGTGCTCTCCGAAATTGCAAACGAGCAACCTATCACACAGGTCAACTGGCCTCAGCCCAGCAGCTCTGTGATGCGATCGGCAATCGTTTCGACGCTGCCAGCGGCCTCGACCGCCTCCAGCAGGCCCCTGCTGCGGTAGTGGCTGATCAGCGGTGCGGTCTGTTCGCGGTAGACCTCGAGGCGGTGGCGAATCACTGCTTCGTTGTCATCGGTGCGGCCCCGGCTCAGCAGGCGTTGGATCAGGAGGTCGTCGTCGAGCTCCATCAGCACAACCAATTCGATCTGTTGGCCCAGGTCATCAAGGAGCTGGCCCAGGGCTTCGGCCTGGGCCAGGTTGCGGGGAAAGCCATCGAGCAGCCAGCCGCCCTGATGGCTCTCTAGCCGGCCCCGCACGATCGCCAGCACCAGGGCATCGCTAACGAGCTCGCCCCTGGCCATGACGGCCTCGGCCTCTTGCCCCAAGGCACTGCCGGCCTGGACCTCCGCCCGCAGCAGGTCGCCGGTGGAGAGGTGCACCAGGTCCTTGGCCACGGCCAGTTGTTGGGCCTGGGTGCCCTTGCCGGCCCCGGGGGGACCGAGGAAAAGAAGGCGTTGTTTCATGGCTTGCAATGCAAATAAACGGAAAACAGCTGGCGGGTTTGGCAGGAATTTGCCCTGGCCGCCCCCGGGCCTATTGGCGCACCATCCCTTCGTAGCGCTGGGAGATCACGTAGGTCTGGACCTGCTTGGCCGTGTCGATGGCGACGCCCACCAGGATCAGCAGGGAGGTGGCCCCCAGGCCTTGAAAGGTCCGCACCTGGGTGGCGCCTTCAACAGCGGAGGGGATGATCGCCACCGCCCCGAGGAACACGCCGCCTAGAAGGGTGAGACGGTTTTGCACTCCGCTCAAGTAGGTGGCGGTTGCCGAGCCTGGCCGGATGCCTGGGATCGCTACGCCGCCCCGCTTTAGGTTGGTGGCGATGTCGACCGGATTGACCGTGAGCGAGGCATAGAAAAAGCCAAAGCCGCAGATCAGGCCGAAGAACACCAGGGCGTAAACCCAGGGCGTATTGCTGTTGGGATTGAGGTATCCCGCCACCTGGATCAGCAATGGGTTGCGGGTCAGGTTGGCGATGGTTAGGGGCAGGAACACAACTGCCGAGGCAAAAATGATCGGCATCACGCCTCCGGCATTGAGCTTGAGCGGCAGGTAGCTCTGGCGTGCGGCCAGCAGATTGGCTCCGCCCACCTGGCGTTTGGCGCTGACGATGGGGATGCGGCGGTTGCCCTCTTGTACAAAGATGATGCCCACGATGGTGAGCAGGAAAACAACCACCAGCACCACAATTCCCCCCACGGTGCTGCGGTCGCCGCTTTGGGCCAATTCAACGGTGGAGCCCAGGGCCTTGGGCAGGGTGGCCACGATGTTTACGAAGATCACCAGGGATGCGCCTTGGCCAATTCCCCTTTCAGTGATCACCTCAGATATCCACATCACCACCATCGAGCCTGTGACCAGCGCCAGGGCCGTTTGGATCACAAACACCGGCTCCGAGAGGCCCTCCGTGGCGTATTGCCTCAGGATCAGGGCAAAGACCGTGCTTTGCAGGATCCCCCAACCCAGTGCCACATAGCGGGTGATTTGGGCGATTTTGCGTCGACCAGCTTCACCTTCGTTTTTTTGAAGATCCTCGAGCTGGGGAAGGGCTGCCGTGAGCAGCTGGATGATGATCGAGGCGTTAATGAAGGGCAGGATCCCCAGGGCAAATACCCCCAGGGTGGAGAGTCCGCCGCCGGTGAAGATGTCGAGGAAGCCGATCAGCTGCCCGCCTTTTGAAAGGAAGTCGGCAAAGGCCACCCGATCAATGCCCGGCATGGGGATGTAGATCCCCAGCCGCACCACAAGCAGCAGGGCCAGGGTGGTGAGCACCCGGTCGCGCAGGCCCTTCGATTGGATCAACTGGCTGAGGATTTCCCCGGCACTGGGGTTTCGGCCCCGGCTAAGCAGCATGGTGAATCTGGGCGGGAGAGGGATGGGAACCAGCTGGCAGCATGCCTGGGGTGGGCCCGGGGCGGTGACTAGCCAAACAAAAGCCCCCTGCTGGCCAGGGGCTCAAGCAGACGGCTCAGACCTTAGACCGACCAACCCCACAGGCTATTGAGCGACCAGAGAAAGGAGGTGATCAGACCAGTTCGCAGCTGCCGCCGGCTGCTTCGATTTTGGTGCGGGCGCTGGCCGTAAAGGCAGTCGCCTGGACGGTGAGCTTGACGGCCAAATCACCATTCCCGAGGATCTTGAGAGGATGCTTGGGGCTAGTGACAATTCCATCTTTGACGAGGGAATCGAGGCTCACCGTGCTGCCGGCCTTGATCTCGGCAAGCTTGGCCACGTTGATCACGGTGAATTCCTTGCGGTTCACCAGTTCGAAGTGCTTGAGCTTGGGGATGCGACGGTAAAGGGGCATTTGGCCACCTTCGAAGCCAGGCCGGGTGGGGCTACCCGAGCGGGACTTTTGACCACGCATGCCGAAACCGCAGCTAGCACCTTGGCCGGCGGCGATGCCACGGCCCTTGCGCAGTTTGCGGCGCCTTGCACCGGGATTGGACTTAAGGGTTTGAAGAGTGAAAGACATGGGGAACCTCAGGAGTAAATCTGCTCGAGGGAGATGCCCCGCTCCTTGGCGGTCTCCTTGTGGGTGCGGAGGCCAGCCAGGGCTTCGATGGCAGCGCGGGCGTTGTTGAGGGGGGTTTTTGAACCCAGGCGCTTGGCGAGCACGTTTTTGATGCCGGCGAGTTCCAGCACCGTGCGGATCGAACCACCCGCGATAACACCGGTACCTGGGGCGGCCGGCCGAATCAAGACACTGGCGGCGCCATCGCGGCCATTGCTGAGGGTGGGGATGGAGCTGTGGCGGGTGAGGGGCACCTTCACCAGGTGCTTCTTGCCATCGGCCACGCCCTTGCGGACGGCGCCGATCACATCACCGGCCTTGCCGACGCCAACGCCGACCTGGCCCCGTTCGTTGCCGACAACAATGATGGCCCTGAAGCTCATCTTCTTGCCGCCCTTGACGGTTTTGGAGACACGGCGGATTTGCACCACGCGCTCCTGCCATTCGGAGTCACGCTCCTGGCCCCTGCGGTTGTCGCGGCCCCGGCCGCCGCCGCCGCCACGGCGGTCGCCGCCGCCGCCACGGCCTTCACCGCGGCCACCGCGGCGCTCCTGCTGGCCATCGGCCGCTGCAGGAACATCCGCCGCTCCCGGAATGGCGTTGGTTTGGATCTGGTCGTTGGATTCGGTCATGGTGAGAGCAGGGATCAGAACTGAAGGCCCGCTTCCCGGGCGGCGTCAGCCAGGGCTTTCACCCGGCCGTGGTACAGGTTGCCGCCGCGATCGAAGACCACCTGCTGGATGCCCTTAGCCAGGGCACGCTTGGCGACCAAGGCACCAACGGCCACGGAGGCATCGCAGGTGGCACTGGTTTCAAGACTGGTGCGCAGATCTTTGTCGAGGGTCGACGCTGCACAGAGGGTGTTCTGGGCGGCGTCGTCGATGACCTGGGCGTAGATGTGATTGTTGGAGCGGAACACGGCCAAACGCGGACGTTGGGCAGTGCCGGAGAGAAGGCGACGCAGGCGGCGGTGACGCTTCTGGGTCTGCTGTTTGCGGGAAATGGAAGACATAGGGATACAGGGTAACGGCTCTCAGGCAGACCTCATTTCTTACCGGTCTTACCGGCCTTGCGCAGGATGCGCTCACCCTCGTATTTGATGCCCTTGCCCTTGTAGGGCTCCGGCGGACGAATGGCGCGGACCTTGGCGGCCTCATTGCCCACAAGTTCCTTGTTGGCACCAGAGACAAAAACGGTGGTGTTGCCTTCCACGGTGAAGGTGACTCCATCGGGGGGCAGCATTTCCACCTGGTGGCTGTAGCCGGCGCTCACCACGAGTTTTTTGCCCTGCACGGCGGCGCGGTAGCCCACGCCAACGATTTCGAGCTTTTTGGTGTAGCCCTGGCTGACGCCTTCCACCATGTTGGCGACGAGGGTCCGGCACAGGCCATGGCGCTCGCGGGAGCGCCGGGTTTCCGTGCTGGGGCTCACCACCAGAGTGTTGCCGTCCTGGGAGATTTGCACCCCATCGGGGAGGGTGCGAGAAAGTTCACCCTTGGGGCCCTTCACGGTGACTGCCAGGCCATTGAGGCTGACACTCACCTTTTCGGGGAGGGGAATCGGTGCTTTACCAATACGAGACATGGATCAAATTCCCAGGATCAGTAGACGTAGCAGAGCACTTCGCCACCGACGCCCTGCTTGCGGGCGTCGCGGTCGCTCATCACTCCTTTAGAGGTGGAGATGATGGCCACACCGAGGCCGCCCAAAACCTTGGGCAGCTGACGATTGTTCTTGTAAACGCGCAGGCCAGGCTTGCTAACCCTTTGCACTGAGCGGATGGTGGGCTGGCGGTGTTTGCCGCTGTATTTCAGCTCTAGCACCAGGTGCCTCAGGACGCCTTCACCCTCTTCGGTGATGGCGGCAATGAAGCCCTCCTGCTGCAGCACGTTGGCAACGTTGCGCACCTGCCGTGAAGCTGGAATCTTTGTGGTCTCGTGACGCTTCTCACTCGCATTGCGAATGCGGGTGAGCATGTCAGAAATGGGGTCGTGATTGGCCATAGGTCGGGTCCGAAGAGGGCTAATTGCTGCGGAACGGCATTCCCATCTCGCGGAGGAGGGCCCGGCCCTCTTCGTCGCTACGGGCGCTGGTCACGATGGTGACGTCCATCCCCCGGATCGCATCGATCTTGTCGAAGGCGATCTCGGGAAAAATGATCTGTTCGCGGATCCCCAGGGTGTAATTTCCGCGGCCATCAAAGCTCTTGGGGCTCACACCGCGAAAATCGCGGATGCGGGGCAGAGCCAGGTGAATCAGGCGCTCCAGGAACGCATACATCCGCTCACCGCGCAGTGTCACAGCCACGCCAATTGGCATGCCCTGGCGGATCTTGAAGGCGGCAATAGCCTTCTTGGCGCGGGTCACCATCACCTTTTGACCGGTGATGTTGGCCAGCTCCACGATCGAGGCCTCAAGGGCCTTGGCATTTTGGGCGGCTTCACCGAGGCCCCTGTTGACGGTGATTTTCACCACCTTGGGGACTTCGTGAATATTGGAGAGATTGAGATCTTTCAGCAACTTGGGCTGGATCTTCTCCCGATAGTTCTTTTTGAGTGACATGACGGGGAGGGGAAAGCGCTTCTGGTCTGGGTCAGAAGGAGTGGATGGGGCGGGAAAGGAGTGGGGTGGGAGTTGGGCCCAGAGGGCCTGGCAACTCAATCCAGGATTTCTCCAGTCTTTTTAAGGCGGCGCTTTTTGGTGCCGTCCTTGTCGACCGTGATCTCAACGCGGCAGGCCACGTTTTTGGTCGTGGAATAGAGCATCACGTTGGAGGCATGCACGGATGCTTCCTCGGTCACGATGCGGCCGGTTTCGCCTTCCTGGGTGGGCTTGACGTGGCGGGTGCGCAGGTTGATTCCCTGCACAACCACCCGGTTTTCGATCGGCAGAGTGCGGATCACTTCACCGGTTTTGCCCTTGTCTTTGCCGGCAATCACCTGGACGGTGTCACCTTTTTTGATGCGCATCTTGATGCGCACCTGGGGCTTGGCCTTGGGGGTTGCGGTGGCCATTTCAGATCACCTCCGGGGCGAGCGACACAATCTTGGTGAAATTGCGTTCGCGCAGTTCCCGGGCCACAGGGCCGAAAACCCTGGTGCCCTTGGGGTTGTTGTCGCCACCAAGGATCACGGCAGCGTTGTCGTCGAAGCGAATCGAGTTGCCGGTTTCCCGGCGCAGGGTCGCCTTGGTGCGGACCACCACGGCTTTGACCACATCCGATTTCTTGACGCCCATGTTGGGCATTGCGTCCTTGACGGCAGCCACGATTACGTCGCCCACGTGGGCGTAGCGCCGGTTGGTACCGAGCACCCGGATGCACTGGATGCGCTTGGCGCCACTGTTGTCAGCGACGTTCAGGTATGTCTCTTGTTGAATCATTGGGGTGCTCTTCTCAACCGGCGTTGGTGCTGTTGAGAACCTCGGCCACAGTCCAGCGCTTAGTGCGGCTGAGCGGTCGGGTCTCAGTGATGCGAACCCGGTCGCCGACGCGGCAGTTGTTTGCCTCGTCGTGGGCTTTGTAACGGGTGGTCCGGCTGACCGTCTTTTGATAGATGGGGTGGGGGAAGCGGTTTTCGACCGCCACCACCACCGTTTTGTCCATCTTGTCGCTGACGACGGTGCCGACCCTTTCCTTGGTTGCCATGGGAATTAGGGGGGGAATCAGGAGGGGGAGTCAGCAGTGGCGGCGGAGCGTTTCTGCTCCTGCTGAACCGTCATCAGATGGGCCAGCTTGATGCGAGCTTCCTTGAAACGGTGGGGCTTTTCGAGCCTGCGGGTGGCTTGCTCGAAGCGCAGAGTGAACAGTTCACGCCGGGTGGCATTGATCTGTTCGTTGATCTCTTCGCCCGAGAGCTTGCGAACCTCGGTGATGTTGGGTCGGGCCATGGTCAGGACTCCACTGCGGCGGGTTTGCCAGAGGTGGCCAGAGCTTCCGCTTCCTGGTCAGCCAGGGTGAGGAACTTGGTCTTTAAAGGCAGCTTGTATTGGGCCAGGCGCATGGCTTCCTTGGCGATTTCGGGGGTGATGTCGGGACCCCCTATCTCGAACAGGATGCGACCTGGCTTGATCACGGCCACCCAGAACTCTGGGTTGCCCTTGCCGGAACCCATGCGGGTTTCGGCGGGGCGCATCGTGACGGGCTTGTCGGGGAAAATCCGTATCCAGATTTGCCCCCCCCGCTTGACGTAGCGGGTCATGGCCCGCCGGCTCGCTTCGATTTGGCGGGAGGTGATCCACCCGCACTCTTGGGCCTGCAGGGCAAATTCCCCGAAGGCAATGGTGTTTCCGCGAGTAGCGACACCGCGCATGCGGCCCCGCTGTTGCTTACGGAATTTGACGCGTCTAGGACTCAGCATGATTCGGCTTCCTGATCACTCCTTATTGGAGCGGTCTTCGAACTGTTGGGGCTGCCGGCTGGTCCGCCGACGGGGAGCTGCACCCACGGGCAGCTGCTCTTTTTGGCCAGGAAGAACCTCGCCTTTGAACACCCACACCTTGATGCCCAACACCCCATAGGTGGTGCTGGCCAGCTTGGTGGCGTAGTCGATGTCGGCGCGGAGGGTGTGCAGGGGCACACGACCTTCGCGGGTCCATTCGGTCCGGGCGATTTCGGCGCCGTTAAGGCGGCCGCTCACCTGGATCTTTAGGCCGAGCACGCCGGCCCGTTGGGCCCGCTGCACGGTCATCCGCATCACGCGACGGAATGCCACGCGCTTTTCCAGTTGCTGGGCGATGTATTCGGCCAGCAGGAAGGCGTCGGCATCTACCCGCTCCACTTCCACCACGTTGATGCGCACCTGGCGGGTCGCATCACCGAGGGTTTTTTGGATGCCGGTGCGCAGCTCCTCAATGCCGCTGCCCTGACGGCCAACGAGCACGCCGGGGCGAGCGGTTTTGAGTTCGACTTCCAATTGGTCGGCCTTGCGGGCAATCAGCACATCGCTGATGCCTGCGGCGCCGTACTTCTTGTGTACGAACTTACGAATCCGGTCGTCCTCCTGGAGGAGGGTCGGATAGGTCTTGCTGGGGGCGTACCAACGCGAGCGGTGTTCCTGGGTGATCCCCAGGCGCAGGCCGGTTGGATGGATCTTGTGTCCCATCAGTCGGTGTCCTCGGGGGTCAGGCGGAAGGAGCCACAGCAATGCTGATGTGGCAGGTCTGTTTCTTGATCGCGTAGGCGCGACCCTGGGCGCGGGGGCGAAAACGCTTCAGGGACGGACCCATGTCGGCGATCGCCTGGCTGATGACCAGGGTTGATGGGTCAAGGCCCATGTTGTGTTCTGCGTTAGCCACGGCCGACCGCAACACCTTGGTGATGGGGCCGGTGGAGCGGTAAGGCATGAACTCGAGCATGATCAGCGCCTCGCGATAGGTGCGGCCGCGGATCTGGTCGAGAACCCTGCGCACTTTGGACACGGAACCGCGGATGAAGCGGCCGTGGGCGAGGGCTTGGTTGGTTGATGTGTTTGCCATAGCGTCAGCGACCTCCTTTCTTGTCCTTGATGTGGCCCCGGAAGGTGCGGGTGGGGGCGAATTCCCCGAGCTTGTGGCCCACCATTTGTTCTGTCACGTAGACCGGCACATGGGATTTGCCGTTGTGCACGGCAATCGTGTGGCCAATCATCATCGGCAGGATGGTGGAAGCACGTGACCAGGTTTTGATCACGGACTTGTCGTCGGCGGCGTTTTGTCTCTCCAGCTTGCGGAGCAGGCTGTCGGCAACAAACGGACCTTTTTTGAGTGAACGTCCCATGGCGGTTTAAGCAGAAAGCAAAGCGGTGTGGTTCATCAGGAATCGCGTCCGCCACGGCTCCGCTTGGAGGTGCGGCGACGTTTCCGGAGCACAAACCGATTGCTGGGTTTGTTCCGCTTACGGGTTTTGAGGCCTAGGGCCGGCTTGCCCCAGGGTGTCACAGGGCCGGACCGGCCGATCGGAGCGCGACCTTCGCCACCACCGTGGGGGTGATCGCAAGGGTTCATGACGCTGCCGCGGACTTCCGGACGGCGACCCAGCCAGCGCTTGCGGCCAGCTTTGCCGAGGCTGGTGTTGCGCACCTCGGCGTTGCCCACTTCGCCGATGGTGGCGTAGCACTCACGGCGGACCAGACGCACCTCGGTGGAGGGCAGCTTGAGGGCGACGTAATCGCCCTCTTTTGCCATCACCTGGGCGCTGGCACCAGCGGTGCGAACCATTTGGCCACCCCTGCCGGCATAGAGCTCCACGTTGTGAACGCTCGAGCCGAGGGGGATGGCCGAAAGGGGCAGGGCGTTGCCGGTTTCGATCGGGGAATCGGGGCCCGACACCAACTGTTGACCGATCTCAATGCCTGCCGGAGCCAGGATGTAGCGCTTCTCACCATCGGTGTAGAAGAGCAGGGCCAGGCGGGCGTTGCGATGGGGGTCGTAGTGGATGGCGGCCACCTTGGCCACCACGCCGACTTTGTCGCGACGGAAGTCGACGATGCGATACAGGCGCTTGTGGCCACCGCCGCGGTGGCGGCAGGTGATCACGCCGCGGTTGTTGCGGCCCTTGCTGCGGTGTTTGGCCACCACCAGGCCCCGCTCGCGACCACGGCCGGTGACCTCAGAGAAGTCACTGGCGACGCGGGTGCGTGTGCCGGGGGTGATGGGGCGGTAGTTACGGATTGCCATGGTTTTTCAGACGCCTCAGGACTCAGGGAATAGCTGGATGGCGTTGCCCTCGGCCAGGCGCACCACTGCTTTCTTCACCTGGGCGCGTTTGCCGGCGAAGCGGCCCACGCGGCGCGAACGGCGCGGGGGGTTCATGGTGCTCACACCCACCACGCGGACGTCGAACAGCTGTTCAACGGCGGCCTTGATGTCGGGCTTGGCAGCCCGGTGATCCACCTCAAAGGTGTACTGGTTGAGCTCGAGGGCGCGGGTGGCCTTCTCGGTGATCAGCGGCCGGCGGATCACATCCGCGAGCCGACCTGCAAAACGTTCAGTCATCTCCGTAGACCTCCTGGATCTTCGTGAGTGCTTCTTCGCTCAGCACCAACTTGTTGGCGTTGAGAAGGTCGAACACGTTGAGTTGATCGGCGGCGATCAACTTGACCTTTTCGAGGTTGCGGACCGAGCGACGAATCGCATCGGAGGCGCCATCGAGCACCACCAGCACCTTGGCGCCGGCATCAATGCCTAAACGCTGGAGGGCGGCGGTGATTTCCTTGGTTTTGGGGGTTTCAATCCCAGCTCCAAAGCCCTTGACCACGGTGATGTCGCCGATGCGGCTCATCAGGGCGGTGCGCAGGGCCGAACGACGTTCCTTGCGGTTCATCGCCAGGTTGTAGCTGCGGGGTTTGGGCCCGAACACCACGCCACCACCTGGGCGGAGCGGGGTGCGGATCGAGCCCTGGCGAGCCCGACCGGTGCCCTTCTGTTTGTAGGGCTTGCGGCCACCACCGGCCACTTCGGCACGGGTCAGGGTGCTGGCCGTGCCCTGGCGGGCGTGGGCCAGCTGACGCACGACGGCGCGGTGCACCAGGTCGTGGGCAGACGTTTCTTTGGCGACCTTGAGGTCGAGGGCAGCCTTGCCGGCTTCTTTGCCCTGCCAGTCGCGGATTACACAGTTAGCCATAGGTGTTTTCCTCAGTTCCCAGCTTTGGCGCCCACCCGGTTCGCCGGGCGGATGTTCAGCAGGGCGCCGGGCTTGCCGGGCACTGAACCTTTAACCACCAGCAGGTTGTGCACGGTGTCCACTTTCAGGATCACGAGGCCCCGGGTGGTGATTTGCTTGCCGCCGTAGCGACCAGCCATGCGCTTGCCTGGATAGACGCGGCCAGGGGTGGTGCCTGCGCCGATCGATCCGGGTTCGCGGTGGTTTTTGGAACCGTGGGTCATGGGGCCGCGGCTGAAGCCGTGGCGCTTTTGGAGACCGGCGAAGCCGCGACCCATGGTGTCGCCACTCACGTCGACCTTCTGGCCAGCCTCAAAGGCAGACACGGTGATGGAGGCACCCAGCTCTAGGCCATCCACGTTGTCGACCCGATATTCCTTCAGGTGACGCAGCACTTCAGAGCCTGACTTGGCCAGGTGCCCCTTGGCGGGCTTGTTCACGAGCTTTTCGCGAACGTCGCCAAAACCAAGTTGCACGGCGGCGTAGCCGTCGGTGCTGGTGGATTTGAGTTGGGTGATGCGGCAGGGACCGGCCTCGATCAATGTGACCGGGATGGATCTGCCCTCGTCGTCGAAGAATTGGGACATGCCCAATTTCTTCCCAAGAATGCCGATAGACATAGGAAGAGGTACAACGCCAGCTGGACCATCGACCATCCATGCCAAGAGGCAAAGGTGGGGCCGATGAAAGCTGAATCGGGCCGTTTGAACTGTGGGACTAGAGCTCGAAGGGGACGCCTCAATTGGCCAAGGCGGAGCCTCGGGCAACAACTGGGGCGATAACCAAGGGGCTAGCGAGACAGATCAGGGCTCTGATCAGCGGGCTGGGACTTGTCTGAACCGGGCCCAATCGCAGTGGATTGGGTGCGTTCTGGCAGTTTCCCGACGGTTTTGCAGAAATGCTGTTTACACAGCAAACGGCTTTTTCCGTACTGGCCTAGATAGGTCACCACCACTGGTGACCTTGTGCAGTGATTTGGAGGCCCGGCTAGCGGACGGGCACAAATTAGTTGCACAGTTGGCCAACATACCCCACGGTCTGCCCTGCACTGGAGAAGTTGGCTGTCAGAATGGCGCCCAGCTCCGCGACTGCTTGTCATGCCTCTCCTGCTTTCAGGACGCGGTTTTCGCCAGGACCTTGAGCGGTCCGGCGCCCTGGCTTTGTACGCCCCCCTTGAAGGGGGTGCCGAAACCCGCTTGATGCGTCGCCTGCGGGCGGCCGGCTACCGGGCCCAGATGGCCTCGGCCCGGGGCCTCGGTGACCCGGAGGCCTATCTCCTCGGTCTCCATGGCGTGCGCCCCCCCCACCTCGGTCATCAAAGCGTGGGCCGGGGAGCAGCGGTCGGAGAGGTGCAGATGGTGATGCCCCAGTTGGGGGCCCTGCTGGAGGGCAGCCAGCCGATCCTGCTTTGGCTTTTGGAGGGCCAGGTGCTCTCAACGGCGGAGTTGGGTTCGCTGGTGGCGCTGTGTCGCCGGGAGCCCCGCCTGAAGCTCGTGGTGGAAATGGGCGGCTCCCGTTCCCTGCGTTGGCAGCCCCTCGAGCAACTTCTGGTCTGAGGGATTTGGTGGCTGAGCAGGCCCTGGCCCAGGGGCGTTGGGTCAAGTTGATCTGTGGGGCGAGCAACCAGGATTTGGCCGCGATTGAGGATCTCTGCGGCATCTATGCCCTTGCAGGCGTGCATTGCATCGACGGCGCGGCTGATCTGGCCGTGGCGGCGGCGATCGAAAGGGGAATCGCCTGGGCACAGGCGCGCGGTGCAACCAGGCCCTGGCTGATGGTGAGCCTCAGTGATGGGGCTGATCCCCACTTCCGCAAGGCCTGGTTTGATCCCGGGCGCTGCCCAACCGGCTGCCCCAGGCCCTGTGAAAGGGTTTGTCCGGCCCTGGCGATTGGCCAGGCGGCTACCGGCTCAATGGGCGTGCTGGCCGAGCGTTGCTATGGCTGTGGCCGCTGCCTGCCGGCCTGCCCCCATGGCCTGATTGGGGAGCACTCCCAGGTGCTGGCACCGGCTGCCGTGCCCCCCCTGCTGGCGTCGATCCGGCCCGATGCGGTTGAGATCCATACCCAGCCGGGCCGGCTAGATGCTTTTGCCGAGCGCCTTGGCCAGGTGGTTGCCAGTGGCATCAGCTTGGGGCGTCTGGCGGTGAGTGCGGCCATCGATGTGCAGCCTGCGGAGCTTTGGCAGCGTTATCGCCTGCTGCGCGATCTCGGCTTGGCGCCGCTTTGGCAGTTGGATGGCCGGCCGATGAGCGGTGATGTGGGGGGTGGCATGGCCCATGCCGCAGTGAAGTTGCTGGCCGCACGCCTACCCCTTGCCCCGCCGGGCCCCCTGCAATTGGCGGGCGGTACCAATGGCCAAACCCTGGTGCAGCTGCAGCTAAGGCCAAAACTCGCCCCCTTTGTGGCTGGAGTGGCCTTTGGCGGGGTGGCGCGCCGCCTGCTCCAACCCTGGCTACTGGCCGCCCAGGAGCGGGGCCAGGGCCTGCTCGCCGATGCCGAGCTGTGGCCCCAGGCCCTGGGGGAGGCCCGGTCTTTGGTGCAGCCTTGGCTAGAACGGCAGCCATTCCCAGGCCAGCGGTGCTGAGCTCCCAACCGATCACCCACCAGCGGATTACGGACGATCTCGATCGCCTGCTCACGGTGTTGCCCCTAGCGATCAGGAGGGCCCTGGCGTCTGCCCAGGCCCGCGATCAACTGATTGAGGTGGTGATGGATTTGGGTCGGGTGCCGGAGGCCCGCTATCCAGATCGGGTTAGGGACCTAGGCACGGAAGCGGTGAGCCGGGCTGATCTGGCGTTGGTGGTTGATCAACTCGGCAGCTTTGGCGGAGATAACCGCTCTGGCATTGAGCGCACCCTGCACCGCATCAGCGCCATTCGCAACCGCAGCGGAACCGTCGTGGGACTCACCTGCCGGGTGGGTCGAGCGGTGTTTGGCACCGTGGCGATGGTGCGTGATCTGCTCGATTCGGGCCAATCCCTGCTGTTGATGGGGCGGCCCGGGGTGGGCAAAACCACGGCCCTTAGGGAAATCGCCCGGGTTTTGGCAGACGACTTTGGCCGCCGAGTGGTCGTGATTGACACCAGTAATGAAATTGCCGGCGATGGCGACATCCCCCACCCCGGCATTGGTCGGGCCCGCCGCATGCAGGTGGCCAGGCCTGAGCTGCAGCACCAGGTGATGATTGAGGCCGTGGAAAACCACATGCCTGAGGTCATCGTTATCGATGAAATCGGCACCGAGTTGGAGGCCCAGGCAGCCCGCACGATTGCGGAGCGGGGGGTGATGTTGGTGGCCACCGCCCATGGCAACGAGCTGGCAAACCTGATTAAAAATCCGACCCTTGCGGATTTGATCGGTGGTATCCAGACGGTCACCTTGGGCGATGAGGAAGCCCGCCGGCGCCGTAGCCAGAAGACAGTCTTGGAGAGGGCGGCCGACCCCACCTTCCCCCTGGCGGTGGAGATGCACAGCCGCCAGCGCTGGTTGGTTCACCAGGACGTGGCCGGCACCGTTGACCTGCTGTTGCGGGGGCAGCTGGCCAGGCCCCAGGTGCGGGAGCTGGGCGCCGATGGCCAACTGCAAGTGCAGGAGCCTGTTTTGCCGGCCCCCCTAGCGCTTAGGCCAGGCCCAAACTTGCGGCCAGGCCCAACCCTGCGCCCAGTTTCCCCATTGCGGCTCATCCCGCCTGTTCGGCCGCTGTTGCGGGTCTACGGGGCTGGGATCAGTAGGCGCGAGCTGGAGCAGGTGGTGCGTGGACGGCAAATGCCGGTTGAGCCCGCAGGCAGCGTGGAGCTGGCGGATGTGGTGTTGAGCGTGCGCCAGCAGCTGGGTAGAGATCCCCACGTACGTCGCCAGGCCCAGGAGTTGGGAATTCCGATTTTGGTGATCAAAAGTTCTGCCCTGCCCCAGATTCAACGGGGCTTGGAGCGGCTGCTGGCCAACCAGGCAATTCCGGCTTCCGAGGCCCTTGCCGATTCCCTAGGACCCGATTTCGACGACGACCTGGGGGGGCTGGAGGAATGTCGCCTGGCGGTTGAGGGGGTGGTTTTGCCCCAGGGCCAGCCGGTGGACCTATTGCCCCGCAGCGCCAGGGTGCGCCAGTTGCAGGCCGAATTTGCCGGCCACTACCAGCTGCGTACGGCCGTGCTTGGCCGGGGCCAGGCCCAGCGACTGCGGGTATTTCCAGCCTGAAGTGGCGGGCATTGGGGTCCGTCGTGGCGGGTCTCGGTTGACGAACGACCGGGCGCTATGGGTAACTATCTAGGCACCGGTAGTTGCCGGGGCTTTGGGTCGTCGCCAAGCGGTAAGGCATCGGGTTTTGGTCCCGACATTCCTAGGTTCGAATCCTAGCGACCCAGTTTTTACGGTCCTTTTAAGTGTTTCAGGAGCCTCCATCGGTGCCTGACTCATCAGTGCCTGAGCAATCAATGACTGAGCAATCGGTTCCCCTGCTGGTCTTTGATTTCGACGGCGTGCTGGTGGATGGCATGGCTGAGTACTGGTGGTCGGCCCGTAGGGCGGCCCTGGCCCTGGTGCCGGACCTTTCCCTGCCGGAGCAGGCACCGCCAGGTTTTGCCCAGCTGCGACCCCAGATCCACAAGGGGTGGGAGATGGTGCTGATGGCGGCGGAATTGGGCCGCCCCGATCTGGAGTTGGCGGCCCTGCTGGCCTCCTATCCAGCTCAGCTGGAGCAGGCCTTGCTCCGCTGGGGCCTCAGCCCCGACCAGCTCCAGCGGTCCCTCGAGCGGGTGCGCTCGGAGGCAATTGCCGAGGATTTGCCTGGCTGGCTGGCGCTGCATCGCTTTTATCCCGGCGTGGTGGAGCGGCTCCAGCAATTGGCTTGCGCAGGCTCGCCCTGGGCTGTGCTCACCACCAAGGGCGGTGAGTTTGCCCGCCAAATCCTGCGGGCCGCCGGGCTTGAGCCCTGGGCCCTATTTGGCCACGAACAGGGCAGTAAGAGTGAGGTGTTGGCCCAGTTGCTGGCCAGCCAAAACCGGCCGATTTGGTTTGTCGAAGACCGCCGGCCGACCCTCGAGCTGGTGCGCTCCCAGGCCGAGCTTGGGGCCGTGCGTTGTTTTTTGGTCAGTTGGGGCTACCTAGCTCCCGGAGATCGCCAGCAATTGCCCGACGGGATCCATTGGTTGGAGCCGGAGATTTTTGCAGCCCCCCTGGCGCAATGGCCCTAATCCGTTAGAGTACGTCCGTACTATGCGCAATTGATACGCCGGCCCCTTCAGGTGGCACTTGCTGCTTAGAGGTCGCAGGATGGCCCCCTCGGGCTGGTCTTGCACGGCTACTGCGCGATACCTGCGGCCTGTTCCATCTTTCTGTTTGATTGCCATGCCCGTTGATTCCAAGGCCGCCCAAGGCGCTTCGCCCGCATCTGGGGGAGCTTCCAGCGCAGCAGATTCCCGCTCTGCCGCAGCAGCAGATTCCCGCGCTGCGGCAGAGCGGGACAAGGCCCTAGGCCTTGTGCTGAACCACATCGAGCGCAACTTCGGCAAGGGCTCGATCATGCGCCTCGGGGATGCCTCCCGCATGCGGGTGGAGACCTTCTCCACTGGTGCCCTGACCCTGGATCTGGCCCTCGGTGGCGGCTATCCGAAGGGCCGGGTGGTGGAGGTCTATGGGCCCGAGAGCTCTGGCAAAACAACCCTCACCCTGCACGCCATTGCCGAAGTGCAAAAGCGTGGCGGGGTGGCGGCCTTTGTGGACGCGGAACATGCCCTGGATCCGGTCTATGCCGCCGCCCTCGGTGTGGACATTGAAAACCTGTTGGTTTCCCAGCCGGATACCGGTGAGATGGCCCTGGAGATCGTCGACCAGCTGGTGCGTTCTGCGGCCGTAGACATCGTGGTGGTCGACTCCGTGGCGGCCCTCACCCCCCGGGCTGAGATTGAGGGTGAGATGGGGGATTTGGCCGTGGGGGCCCAGGCCCGGCTCATGAGCCAGGCCATGCGCAAGATCACCGGCAACATCGGCAAATCGGGTTGCACCGTGATCTTCCTGAACCAGTTGCGTCAAAAGATCGGAGTTACCTACGGCAACCCCGAGACCACCACCGGCGGTAACGCCCTGAAGTTCTATGCGTCTGTACGTCTGGATATTCGGCGCATTCAGACCCTCAAGCGTGGCACCGAGGAATACGGCATCCGCGCCAAGGTCAAGGTGGCCAAAAACAAGGTGGCGCCCCCATTCCGCATTGCCGAGTTCGACATCCTGTTTGGCCGCGGCATCAGCATCCTGGGTTGCCTCCTCGACTTGGCTGAGGAGACCGGCGTGGTGACCCGCAAGGGCGCCTGGTACAGCTACGACGGCGACAACATTGGTCAGGGCCGCGACAACACCATCACCTGGTTGGAGCAAAACCCTGAGCAAAAGGAGGTGATTGAGCAGCTGACCCGGAAGAAGCTCACCGAGGGCTCCGAGGTCAGTGCCAATTCAATGAAGCCCTTAGCTGCTGCCGCTAAGGCTGCCGCCGCAACACCCATGGAGGCCCTAGAGGAGCTGCCAGTGGCGGGCTGAATCTGAACGATTAGGCGCCGGTGACGGCGCCTTTTTGTGTCTTGCTGGTCTTGGCTGGGTGTTGCAGTGCCTGGGCTATCCGCTGCAGTTCCTGGATGGCCTCTGCCCCTTCTAGCTTCACCAGCTCGAGGCCATTGCGGGATTCGACCCAGCTAATGCCGAAATCGGAAACCAAAAAGCGCACCATGTGATTTTCGCCGAGGTTGGCCACAAAGGAGGCTCCTTTGCCGTCAAGGCCATCGCCGCAGATGTAGCAGCTAGCAGCGATTTCCCGATCCTGCAGGCTGATCGCCAGGGCCTGGAGGCTCATCACCAGGTCTTGAACCACAGATCGGTATTGCTCAGCCAGCCGGGGGAACATGGGCCATCCGCTCAGATGGATTGATTTTAGGGTTTTCTTCAGATTTGCGGTTGTCGTCGATGCGACTAACCATTTTCCCCTTGATGGTGTGGCCCTTAGCCGTCGGCTAGCGACCACCAGCCAGCTGCCGGCCCGATGAAGCGCACGATCACCCAAAACAACACCAGGGCCGCTATGCCAACCCAGGCACCCTTGGTGCTCACCTTCACGAATTGATCCGCCTGGTTACGGGTCAGGGGAAACCACTCCACCAGGCGCGGCGAGGTGTCCGGCTGGTTGCGTTTGGGCGATTTCGGTGGCAGCCCCTGGCTGCTGCGACGCTTGGCTTCCCCCATCGGAACTGGGTTAGGGACTTACTGATAGGTCCAGGCTAATGAGGCAGCAACCGGCTTAAGGCCACCCAGGGCTCCAGGCACCTAAAAACGTTTTGTCCCCAACTGCGGCCCCGTAGGCGCCCGTCGAGCACGGCCAGGCGGCCGCCGTTGCGCCTTACACCGGCGCTGGCCAATTGGATTTGGATTAGGGCGTCGGGAAGGAGCCGTTCGCGGAACCAGTCGCGGCCCTCCTGGCGCAGCGCCCCAACCCTGGCGGCGGTGAGGGGATCTTCCAGGCTGGCCAGGGGCAGCAGGGCGGCGACCAGCTGGCCGGGCAGGGGCAGGCGCGCCTGGTGTTCGATCCACCAACCCCAGCTGGCGCAGATCACCCCATTGCTATCGGGGGCCGTGCTCTGGTGGCTAACCCGACTGCCAAATTCCGCGGCCAGGCCGCTGGTGAGCTGGAGTCTGAGGGCCTGGTCGTCGAGCAGCACCACGCTCAATTGCTTTTGGCCCAGCACTAGCCGCCGGCATTGGTCAAGAAGATGTTCGCCGTAGTGAGGGCTGTTTGGCAGGGGTTGGCGCAGGGGCGCAAACAGGGGTAGTGGGTCCGCCAGCGGCGGGTCTCCAAGGTCGACCACCACATTTGGCTCCAGGCCCAGCTGTTGGGCGCCCCCTTGTTCTGGGGCCAGGCCCAGGCCGAGCAGGATGCAGCCCCGTGCCTCCAGGATCCCTGGCAAGGCATTTTCCGGCTCCAGGGGCTGGCGATGTAGCTCCCATTGCAGCTGGTTTGGATCCACCTGGGCCCAGCTGGTCCAGCCCTGGCCCGCGGCAGCTAGCCAGGCCGGCCATGGCTGGGGCAAGGGGCCAAGCACCTGGAGCAGGTGGCGCAGGGGGGCTTCGTCTTCGGGGGCTATGGCTACCTGCTTTTGGGGATTGCGCGGCTGGGCGAGCAGTTGGCGGCTGAGCCGTTCATGGAGGGCCAGTACGCCCGCTTCCGCCCTGGGCTGGGCGCGCCGCAGTTGGTCCCAGTGCCCCGGCTGGATAACCACCGCAAGGGCTTGGCGCAGCTGGTTGTCCAGTTTTTCTGCTTCGGGGATCACCAGTTGGCGGTTGTCCAGGAGTCCGGCTTGCCAGGCCTCAACCAGTTGGCGGTGGCTAAGTACCCAAACCCGCGCCTCCCTAGGTGCTGTGGGCCCTTCAAACCAGGGCAGGGCGAGGCAGGCGTCGGCTGCCGCCAGCCGGGGCAACTCCACCTGTTGGAGACGCTGGCGGGCTGACTCACTAAGCACCAAGGCCAGCCGTTCTTCGGCCAGGGCCAGGGGCACCAGCAGGCTGATCCACCAGTTTTCTTCGCTGCCAGGGGCCAGGCGCAGCAGGGTGTGGTCCTGCCTTCGCAGGCTGCGGGCCACCAGCCGGCCCATGCTCAGGTGGTGGGGCCAGCCATGGGCTCCCTCCCTTTGCAGCAGGGCCTTGAGTTGGTGGTGGGCGCGGGCTTCGAGCATCCGCGATCGGCCATCGGACCAAAAGCGTAGGAAGCTGGCGTCATCGCACTGCAGCAGGGATGACAGACGCCCCCTCCCCCCTATGGCGTAGCCAGCCCGTTGGCATCGTCGGCATGGGCCTGATCGGCGGTTCCATCGGGCTTGATCTGGGTCGCCTCGGCGCAGAGGTGCGGGCCCTGGTGCATCGCCCAGTCACTGCCCAAAGGGCTTTGGCCAGGGGCTTGGCCGGCACGGTCAGCACCGATCCGGCGGTCTTGGAGGGCTGCGGCCTGGTGATTTTGGCCGTGCCTTTAGACCGTTTGCTGGATCCGGCGCCCGAATGGTTGGCGGCCATTCCCCAGGCCGCCGTGGTTACGGATGTGGGTTCGGTGAAGGGCTCCGTTTTGGAGCGTTGGCAAAGGCTGGTGGATCGCTTTGTTGCCAGCCATCCGATGGCGGGTACCGCTGAGGCGGGGGTGGAAGCGGGGTTGCCGGGCTTGTTTGCCGGTCGCCCTTGGGTGGCCACCCCCAATCTCTCCACGGACCCGGAGGCCCTCGCTGCCGTGCGGGATTTGGCATTGGCCCTCGGGGCCCAGTGGCTTACCTGCGATCCCCGCCTGCACGACCAAGCTGTGGCCCTGATCTCCCATCTGCCCGTTTTGGCCGGTGCGGCCCTGTTGCAGGCGGCCGATGGGGGAGCCCGGGAGGGCGGCGTTGAATTGCCTGCTTTGGTGCGGGCCCTTGCCTCCACGGGCTTTGCCGACACGACCCGGGTGGGTGGGGGCAACCCTGAGCTGGGCAGCCTGATGGCGCGCACCAACCGGGCGGCCCTGCTCACCGCCTTGGGCCGTTATCGCGAGGGGATCGAGGCCCTGGAGCAGCAACTGCAGGAGGGCCATTGGCAGGATCTGCAGGCCACCCTCGCCCAGGCCCAGGCCCTGCGGCCGCAATTTGTGGCTGCCAGCCCTAACGCTCCAGCGCCCGACTAACGCTCCAGCGCCAGGCTGATGCCCCGGGCCTGGAGCAGCTGGCGGCAGGCCGTTAGGGCGGAAATGCTTACCCCGGCGGTGCCCTCTCCGGGGTAGATGGCATCACCGCAGAGCCATAGGCCCGGCAGAGGCGTGCGGCTAGGCAGGCCAAAGGGCCCAAACCGACTCGGGTGCTGCCCCAATCCCCCCACATAGCCCCAGGGCCTGCCGGTCCAACCGGCAAAGCCCCTGGGGGTGGCCAGTTCCTGGTGGCGCCAGTCGCCAGGCTCCAGCTGCAATAGGGCCGAGAGGCCGCGGTTGATGCCCAATTGGGCCGCCGCTTTTTTGGCGGCATAGGCCTGGGGCTCAAGGCCAAACCATTGCTTGGCTGGGGTAAAGACACTGGCAATCACCGTGGCCTGGCCCGCAGGAGCCCGCCCATCGCCCTCCTGGCTAATGGAGACAAACAGCGAACCTGGCTCCTCCCAGGCCAGCTGGAGATGGCTGGCGCAATCCGGCGGCAGGGCCGATCGATCCACGGCGCCATAGAGCACCAGGGCACCCGAGGGCTCCCCCAGCCCTTCGAGGCATTGCTTGTAGTTGACCTTCAAGGCGTCACCGAGCAGGGGCGGGAGGGCCTGGGGCGGGATGGCAATCACCACATCGGCCGCCTCCAGCTCAAAGCTTTCCAAGTTGGTCTTGGTTGCTTTGCCGTTAGCCAAACCTTTGCCAGCGAGAACTTTGCCCCGCACCCGCCAGCCCTGGCCTGCGTTGGCTGCCTCCAGCTGGCCAACTTGATGGCGCAGCCTTAGGACGCCGCCGTCGCCGCCACCGCTGCCGCTTGCTAAGGCGCTTTCGAGGGCATCGCAGAGGCTCTGCATGGAACCCTGGAGGTGAAATAGGCCCAAAGGTGCCTGGGCCATGGCCAAAACCGTGGCCCCGTATAGGGCCGCCGTGCGATCAGCCGGCTCCTGGGAATAGAGCTTGAGCTGTAGGTCCAAAAAGCGGCGTAGCCGCTGGTCCTGGCCGCAGCCGCAGAGGTCCTGCAGGTTGGCGATGGTGGCGCCGGTCAGGAGGCCGCTGGCCAGGTTGCCGGGGCCTAGGGAACCCAGCAGTTGGCCCCAATCCCACCAGTTCCGCGCCGGCAGGACTGGATCCTTGGCGGCAAAGTGCCAGTTGGCCCGATGGATTGCGGCGCAGAGCTGCCAAAAGCGCTCGCTGCCGGGAAATTGGCGCTGCCGCTCCAGGCGCCAGCGCTCTGGATCGCGCCAGAGGTGGATCGGCGCGCTGCCATCCCCCAGATCCACCACACAGCCAGGGTCAAGGGGGGTGGCTTCTGGGGCAGGTACCCCCAAGTGGGCAAATAGGCGGCTGTGGATACCCTCGGCTTCGAGGCCGGCCACCTGGGTTGCTCCGACGTCGAAGGTATAGGGCCCGCGGCGGAAGGTGCCTGCGCAGCCACCGGATTGGCTGTGGGCTTCCAGTAATTCCACCTTGAGGCCAGCCCGGGCCAAAAGGGCTGCTGCCGTCAGCCCGGCGATGCCTGCCCCAACGACGGCCACGTCAACCCGGTGCTCCATGGCGGCAGGTTTAAAGCTCAGGCGGCATGCTGGCAGCTAGATACCGGGCGCGTGGTTGGCGCTTTTACCCAAGCCTGAATTGGCCCAGTGGCTTGGTCAGCAGCTGGCGGCCCCAGGCCCCCTGGAGTTGGCAGCCATAGCCCAGGTGGGTGGCGGCAGCATCCACAGGGCCTGGCGTTTGCAGCTGGGCGATGGCCGCCGCTTTTTCCTGAAGAGCAACGACCCCACCGCCCTGCCTTTGCTGGAGGCCGAGGCTGCCGGGCTGCAGGCTTTGGCCCGGTGGGCGCCGCCGCCTATCCGGGTGCCCCAGCCCCTGGCGATGGGTGTAGCTGACCTCGGAGCAGCTGGGGATCGGGCTTTACTGCTGCTGCCTTGGCTCGATTTACAAAGCGCCAGGCCAGGGGAAAACAGCCTGGGCTGGCGGGCCTTTGGGGCGGCCCTAGCCGAGTTGCACCTGGCCAGTAGCGCAGCCCAAGAGCGCTTTGGCTGGCCCTCCGCCAACTTCATTGGTGCGGCACCCCAGGCCAACGAATGGCGCTCCGATTGGGGGGTGTTTTTTAGGGAGTGTCGCCTTGCCCCCCAACTGGACTGGGCGGCCCGCCAGGGCCATCGCCCCAGGGGTTCAGAGCAACTCCTGGAGCAGGTGCCCCTACGGCTGCAGCATGCGGTGCTGCCCGCCCTGGTGCATGGGGATCTCTGGAGCGGTAACGGGGCCTTGCTGCAAAACGGGGAAGCGGCGCTGTTTGACCCGGCGGTCTATTGGGGCGACCGGGAGGTGGACCTGGCCATGGCCAAATTGTTTGGGGGCTTTTCGCCGGCGTTTTTCTCTGGTTACGGGGAGGTTTGGCCCCTAGAAGCCGGAGCAGGAGCTCGCATTGAGCTCTACAACCTGTACCACCTGTTGAACCACGCCAACCTTTTTGGAGGGGGCTACTGGGGCCAGGTGCAGGCCAGCATCGACTCTCTGCTGGGGGCCTAGCCCAAATACTCCTTGCGCAGATTTTGGAGATTGGCCACCACGGCATCACGTTTCTGGCTGGTGGTGAGGTTTTTCCAGCTCCACTGACCCACGATTACCAGGCCCAGAAGTTCTAGTAGGCCGGGCAGAATCGGCATCAAATTGATCGTGTCGAGCACACCCTTGATCAGGATCTGCACCACACAAACGGCCACGATGACGCCGGTGGCTTTGCCAATCCGACCCATTTGATTCCAGTCGACCTGGTCGAGGGCATCGTTGACTTTGCCCAGCACATCGCTGTATTTCTCTGTAAAGGAGGTGCCAGCGTCGCCTTCACCAAAAAGGTTGCTGTTGGCTTCGGTGCCCTGCTCCTGCACGTCGGTAGGGAAGTCACTCATGGACCGAAGTTCGCACAGAGAAAGGATATTGCTTCATAAGGTATCGGTATGCACCCCCAAACGCCAGCTCTGGTTATGGCGGATCTCCGTCTGGTTGGGGTGCTCGAGCGGATCCTGGCTGCGGCAAACCCCCAGGAGGGCTGCGCCCTATTGCTGGGGCAAAGACAGGGCGATGCCCTTGTGCTGCGGTCGATTTGGCCCTGTTGTAACCGCTGGCCAGAGGCGGCTGAACGGGGCAGCAGGTTTGCGGTGGATCCGCGCGAACAATTGCTGGCTCAAAAATGGGCACGGCTGCACAAACAGGCGGTATTGGGATTTGCCCACAGCCATCCCCAGGCTGGCCCGGATCCATCGGCCACCGACCTGGAACTGGCGGTGGCACCAGTGTTGATGGTGATTCAGGGGCTGGCTGCAGGGGGTGGTCCGCCGGTATTGCGCTGCTGGTGGATTGAGGACAATGGTGTTCAGCCCCAGCCCCTGCCATGGAGAATGGGGAGCTGATCCTGTAGCCATGCTTCCTCCCGACACCAGCGGCGTTCAGCTCAGCCCCGATGAGGTGGCTCGCTTTGCCCGGCACCTGATCCTTCCCGAGGTGGGAATGGAGGGCCAAAAGCGCCTTAAGGCCTCCGCCGTGCTCTGCGTGGGCACGGGCGGGTTGGGCTCACCATTGCTTCTCTATTTGGCCGCGGCGGGAGTGGGCCGGATCGGGATTGTCGATTTTGATGTGGTCGACCACTCCAACCTGCAGCGCCAGGTGATCCACGGCACCAGCTGGGTGGGCAAGCCCAAGATCGAATCGGCCAAGGCCCGGATCCTGGAGATCAACCCCTACTGCCAAGTGGATCTCTACGAAACCGCCCTCACCAGCGACAACGCCCTAGAAATAATTCGCCCATACGACATCGTCTGCGACGGCACCGACAACTTCCCCACCCGCTACCTGGTGAACGACGCCTGTGTGCTGCTGGGCAAGCCGAATGTGTACGGTTCGATCTTCCGCTTTGAGGGCCAGGCCACGGTGTTCAACCTGGATGCGGAGAGCCCCAATTACCGCGATCTATTTCCCGAGCCGCCACCGCCTGGGATGGTGCCCTCCTGCGCAGAGGGCGGCGTGGTGGGGGTATTGCCGGGGATCATCGGCGTGATCCAGGCCACCGAGGCCTTGAAGATCATCACGGGCATCGGCACCACCCTCAGCGGCCGGCTGCTGCTGTTCGATGCATTGGGGATG
Organism: Cyanobium sp. HWJ4-Hawea; assembly: GCF_024345815.1. Classification (NCBI taxonomy): domain Bacteria; kingdom Bacillati; phylum Cyanobacteriota; class Cyanophyceae; order Synechococcales; family Prochlorococcaceae; genus Cyanobium; species Cyanobium sp. HWJ4-Hawea. The sequence continues at coordinate 40,958 of NZ_JAGQBV010000006.1, forward strand.
AAGTTCAGGGAGTTAAAGCTGCGCCCTAACCCCGAGCGGCCGGTGATCGACAGGCTGGTGGATTACCAGGAGTTTTGTGGAGTGGGCGGCAGCGCTCCAGGCCAGGAGGAGGCGGGAGCCGTGGAAAGCATTTCGGTTACGGAGCTGAAAACCCTGCTCGATGGCGACAGCAGCGGCCTGGTGCTGATCGACGTGCGCAATCCACCGGAGGCGGAAATTGGGGTGATCCCTGGGGCCAGCTTGATTCCCCTGGATCTGATTGAAAACGGCACGGCCGTGGAGCGCATTAGGCAGCTGGTGGAGGGCAAACAGCTCTATGCCCATTGCAAGCTGGGTGGCCGCAGCGCCAAGGCCCTAATTGCCCTGAAACGCCATGGCATCGAAGGGATCAATGTGGAGGGCGGTATCGACGCCTGGAGCCAGCAGGTTGATTCGAGCGTGCCCCGCTATTAATCACCGGATCAGTAGTCCACGCCGCGCTTGAGGTCTATGCCCCTCTCGGCATAGTGCTTGTGGCAGACCATTTCTGAAAAGACGCTCGCCAATTCGAAGTAGGCCAGGCGGTTCTTGCAGCGGCCGGTGAGGATCACCTCCGTTTCGGCCGGTTTGCGCAGCAGGGTTTGCACAATCGGTTCCACCGGCAGCAGTTCGAGGTCCACCGTGGGGTTGATCTCATCGAGGATCACGGTCTTGTAGAGGCCGCTGGCGATTGCGGCCCGGGCTATCTCCCAGGCCCGCTCCGCTTCCACGTAGTCGATTGGTTGCTGCTGGCCCCGCCAGACGATGGCATCGCGGCCAGAGCGCAGGTGATCCACCAGGTGGGGATAGCTCTCGCGCAGGGCCGCAATGGCGGCATCTTCCGTGTAGCCGGAACCCCCCTTTAGCCACTGGAGGATCAGCACCCGGTGGCTTTTGTCCTGGCTGATGCCCCGACCAATGGCCTGGAGCCCCTTGCCCAGGGCACTGGTGGATTTGCCCTTGCCTTCACCGGTGTAGATCTCGATGCCGGTGATGCCTGGATCGGCCTGTTGATGGGCCCGCATCTCCGAGTGCAAATCCGCCAGTTGGACCAGCTCCCGCGGAGCGCCCCTGCCGGTACAGATCACCTCCATCCCCGCAGGTTTAGAGGCCAGGGTTTTGGCCACCTCGGCGGCATCCAATAGGCCCAGGTCGAGCACGGGGTTGAGCTCGTCGAGCACCACCACCGAGTAGAGGTCGCTGGCGATGGCGCCCTTGGCGATATCCCAGCCGCGCTGGGCCTCTTGGCGATCAAATTTTGTGGCCTCCTCGGCCGTAAAAAAATCACCACGGCCCGTGCGGACTTGGTCGATTAGGTGGGGGAAACCCTGCTGGAGGGCCTCGATGGCGGCGTCTTCGTCGTAGGCGCGGCCGGGGCCCTTGAGGAAGCGCAGCAGCAGCACCCTGGTGCGTTTCTGCTCGCAGATGCCCAGGCCAATGGTGCGCAGCACCACGCCAAGGGCAGCCTGGCTTTTGCCCTTGCCATCACCGTCGTAGACATGCAGCTGGCCGTGGGCCCTTTCATCGCTGCCGGCGGCGGTGCGGATGCCGATCCCCTTGCCGGTGCCCCTCTGCGGCGTTTGGGTGCTGCTGGGGGCCATGGGGGCGCTGGGGTGAGACTGGATGCTACCGGCGATTGCCAGGCCCTTGAGCCAGCCCTTCACCCTGCTTGAAACCCTGCCGGAGCCCACGGCGGCGGCCCTTGCCCAGCTCCGCGGGCTGGTGGCTGCTGAGGGCTCCGTGGTGGTGGCCTATTCCGGCGGGGTGGATAGCTCCTTGGTGGCGGCCATTGCCCTGGAGCAGTTGGGCAGCCGCGCCGTGGCAATTACGGGTGTGTCTCCTGCCCTGGCGCCCCACCTGCGCCGGGAGGCAAGCCAACAGGCGGCCTGGCTGGGGATCGCCCACCGGGAAATTGCCACCGCTGAATTGGCCGATCCCGCCTATGCCAGCAACCCCGAGGAGCGTTGCTACGCCTGCAAGCAGACCCTGCATCTGCAGCTGGCCCCCATCGCGGCAGCGGCGTCTGGGGCCAGGGTGCTGGATGGGGTGAACCTGGATGATCTGGGCGACCATCGACCCGGCATTCGGGCCGCAAGGGAGCAGGGGGTGTTCTCCCCCTTGGCAGAGGCGGGCATTGATAAGGCTTCTGTGCGCCAGATTTCCAAGGCCCTGGGCCTGCCTTGGTGGGACAAGCCCGCCCAGCCTTGCCTGGCCTCACGCTTTCCCTACGGCGAGCCGATCACGGCCCAAAGGTTGGAGCGGGTGGCGGCGGCTGAGGCTTGGCTGCTCCAGCGGGGTTGGCCCCAACTGCGGGTGCGCAGCCAGGGGAGTACGGCAAGAATTGAGCTGCCCGAGGCCTGTTTGGAGGCGGCGCTGCTGGGCTGGGCCGAACAGGGGGCGCGCCAGGAGCTGGTGACAAAGTTTCGCCAACTCGGCTTCAGCGCCGTTGCCCTGGACCTGGAGGGCCTGGTGAGCGGCAAGCTCAACCGGGATCTGGCCAGTTTTGGTCCCCCATCTGGCCCTGGCCCCCCATCTGGCCCTGGCCCCCAAGCGGACTAGAGGGGGTTGGCGGTTTTGGCTGGATCCCTTTCGGCGCCGGCGATCCAGCCGGGGGTTTCCCTGCGGAAACTGGTCAGCTTGTGGCGGCCCGATTCCAGTTCTTCGGCCAACACCTGGCAGGCTTTTTCCGGCATGGTGTGGTCACCGCAGGTGAACACATCAACCGCCGCGTAGCCCGATTCGGGCCAGGTGTGAATCGAGATGTGGGATTCGGCCAGCAGGGCCAAACCCGTCACACCCTGGGGATCAAACCGGTGGGTGATCAGATTTAGGAGCGTCGCACCAGCCTGTTTGGCTGCCGTGGTGATCGCTGTCCTGAGAAAGGCTTCGTCGTCGAGCTTGGCGCTATCGCAGTTGTAGAGCTCGAGAATGCAGTGTTTTCCAACCGTGTCGGAAAGGGAAGAATCGGCAGGGGCCATGGAGGCAGCACCGGTCCATCCCGGGTTGGGGTGGAGGCAGGGCAGGCTCCTGGTCATCGAATCCGAGCTGACAGGCCGGCCACCTCAAGTGCCGATCTCCAGGCAGCCGGCGCGCATTTTGATCACCTGACTCTGGGCTTGCCAGCCCCCCTCAAAGGCGCCGAGATGGGTGGCACTAACCAGGCATTGGTGGCCCTCCCCCACCGCCTCCAGCAGCAGTTGTTGGCGATCCGGATCGAGTTCTCCCAGGACGTCATCGAGCAGCAGCAATGGGGGCTCGCCCAGCACCTCTTGCACCAGTTCCAGCTCGGCCAATTTCAGGGCCAGGACCAGGGTGCGTTGCTGGCCAGCCGAGCCGTAGCGGCGGGCGGTCTGTTCGCTGAGCAGTAGGCCAACCTCATCGCGGTGGGGGCCAACCGCGCATTGACCCAGTCGCAATTCCTCTGGGCGTTGGGCGGCCATTTGGGCCGCCAGGGCCTCACGCCAGGGCCCTTCCTCGCCGTCATCGCCCGTTAGCAGGGTGCCGCTTTGGTATTCCAGCCGCAGTTGCTCGCGGCCGCCGCTGAGCCGCTGCTGCCAGGCGGCGGCCAGGGGTTCCAGCCGGCGCAGGGCCCTAGCCCGACGCCGGTGCAGGCGGGTGCCGACCAGGGCCATCTGCAGATCAAAGGCATCGAGCAGGGCCGCGACTTCACTGCCGCCCAGGCCGCGGCGCAGCAATTGGCTGCGTTGCCTCAGCAGCCGGCCGTAGCGGCTCAACAGCTCGCCATAGACCGGCTCCAGCTGCAGCACCACCCGATCTAGCCACTGGCGCCGCCCGGCGGGCTCGCCCCGTACCAGGTCGAGGTCGAGGGCGCTAAAGCCCACGCAGCGCAGCGATCCCAGGAGGTCCAGTTGGCGATCGAGCAGCTTGCCGTTGCGGTTTGCACTGCGGCCGCCGCTGCGCCGCAAATCCAGTTGCAAGCTGTCGCCTGAACTGGTCAGTGCCGCCAGGCGGCTGCTGGGCTCGCCATGGGCGATTAGGTCGCGGTCGGAGCTGGTGCGGTGGGAGCGCAGGCTGCCCAACAATTCCACCGCCTCCAGCAGGTTGGATTTGCCTTCCCCATTGGAGCCAATCACCAATAGGCGCGGGGCATCCAGCTCCAGCTTCAGGGGCTGCAGGTTGCGGAAGTGCCGCAGCTCCAGGTGGTGCAAGCGGATAGGGCTGATGCGATGAGCGGTTAAGGTAGGGCCATCGGGGCCAAGCCCTGGTTGGCCTCAACGCTTATGGCTTGCCAGTTCAAGGCTTGCCCTAAAGCCTAGAAGCGCATGGGCATGTAGCTCAGTTGGATAGAGCATCAGATTCCGGTTCTGAGGGTCGGGAGTTCGAGTCTCTCCATGCTCGTTTTGCTCCCTCTGCATCAGCAGGGGGAGTTTTTTTTATGGCAAGCCCCATGGCCCTAATGCCACTTGGATCCACCACAAAACCAAAGTGCTCCAGGGGCTTTACCGCCGCTGGGGGCGCTGAAAGGGAGATGCTGCAGCCCGAGAGCTCCCGCCGCAGCTTGCCCAGGGCCGCATACACAAGTACGGCCAGGAGGCCGGCCTGGTCGGCTTCAGCCTGGTCGCAGCAGAGGTCCCAGAGGTTGGCGTTTAGGGCCAGGTCGCTGGTGGCCCGCACAAAGCCCACCAACTGGCCGCCGGGTCGATAGATGGCGAGGTGCCAGATGCTGTGCTCGAGCACCCGCTGCCAGCGCTGGGCTTCCCGGGGCCTGTCGCCACTGCCAACCAGCAGGCCATTGAGGGCGTCGGCATCGGGGTAGGGGTCGGATACCAGGCTGTAGCCCTCCGGCAGGGAGGGGGGAGCTGGCTGGCTGCGAAAGGGAAGCACCTCGCCTAGCCGGTATTGCGCATGCCAGCGGCAATGCCATTGATGGTGAGCAGGGCACCGCGCAGCAACTCGCTGCGGCTGTAGGTGCGGCCGTCTTCGCTGCTGCCAATCGCCTCACTCATCGGGGGCTGGCGGTTTTGATCGCGGAGGCGCCGCAGCAGGGCCACCTGCAAAAAGCCCAGGGGAATGATCGTGCGATTGCGCAGGTCCACGGAGAGCTGCAGGGCGGGATCCCCATCGAGCAGGCGGGTGTGGCCGGAAATCTGCAGCACCAGGTCGCGGGTTAGGGCAAATTCAGTGGCGATGGTCTCGAAGATTTGCTCGAAGGCCTCTTTGTTTTCGGGGCGACCCAGGGCTTGCACGTAGTGGTGGGCCAGATCGATGTCGACCTTGGACAGGGTCATTTCCACCTTGGAAATCAGCATCCGGAAGAAGGGCCAGCGCTGGTAGAGCAGCCGCAATAGCTCCAGCTGTTGGGCGTCCTGCTCCAGCTCGTCCTGCAGGGCGGCCCCCACCCCAAACCAGCTGGGCAACAGGAAACGACTCTGGGTCCAGCCGAATACCCAGGGGATGGCCCGCAGGCTCGAGAGATCCTTGGCTCCCCCCTTGCGGCGGGCCGGCCGGCTGGAGATTTGCAGTTTGCTGATCTCTTCGATCGGGGTGACCTGCTGAAAGAAGGCCACCAGATCTGGATTGTCGTGGACCAGGGCGCGGTAGTGGTCGCGGGAGCGGGCGGCCAGGCGGCCCATCAGGGAGTTCCAGCTGGGGTTTCCATCGACCGGTGCACTCACCAAGCTGTTTTGCAGCACGGCGGTGGTGACCGTTTCGAGGTTGTAGAGGGCCAGCTCCGGCAGGGAGTACTTGGAGGCGAGCACCTCCCCCTGTTCGGTGATCTTGATCCGGCCGCCCAGGGTGCCGCCGGGTTGGGCCAGAATTGCCTGGTAGGCAGGGCCGCCGCCGCGTCCCACCGAGCCCCCCCGGCCGTGGAAGATCCGCAGGGCCACCCCATTGCCGATGGCGATGGCCTGCAGGGCGATCTGGGCCTTGTGGATTTCCCAGTTGCTGGAAAGGAAGCCGGAATCCTTGTTGCTGTCGGAGTAGCCCAACATCACTTCCTGCAGGGGCTGGTTGGCCTCGTTGCTGGTAAGTAAGCGGCGGTAGAAGGGCTGGCTGAATAGCTGCTCCATCACCTCGGGCGCTCCCTGAAGGTCTTCCACCGTTTCAAATAGGGGGACCACCAACAGTGTGGCCATTTGGGCCATCGGATCCACCAGGCCGGCCTCCTTGGCCAGCAGCAGCACCTCCAGGAGGTCGGAGACCGTGTGACTCATCGAGATCACGTAGGTGCGGCAGATGCGCTGGCCAAACTCCTGCTGCAGCCGTTGCAGCATTCGGAACACGGCAATCGTTTCTGAGGTGGCTTCGCTCCAGCTGGCTGCCACCGGTATCAGGGGGCGGCGGGTTTGCAGCTCCGAGAGCAGCCAGGTAACCCGCTGCTGCTCATCCATCTCGCCGTAGGGCACGGCCAGTTGGAGGTAGCGGCTCAGCTCATCTAGGGCGGCACTGTGGCGGGTGCTCTCCTGGCGAATATCCAGGCTCGCCAGGCAGAAGGCAAAGATTTGGGCTTGGCTGATCAGATGCTGCAGTGCTTCGCAGCTCAAGCCAGTGCCCTCGAGGCTCCCCTGAATTAGCTCCAGATCACTTCTGAATTCATCAACGGTGCTGTAGTGCAGCTCCTGGCTTGAGTTGCCCTGGCCATCCCAGGGGGATTCCCAACCCACCTCGGCGAGGTGTTGGTTGCGGCTGTGGGTGAGCCTTAGGCGCTCAAGGGTGTAGCTGAGCTTGAGCCGGTAGGGCTCCAGGCGGTAGCGGGCGGCGCGCTGTTCGTAAATCTCCGGAAAGCGCAGCCGGTCCATCTCCAGCGATTCGAGCAGGGCCGGGCTCACCTGGCTCCACTGCATTGAAATGCTCAGTTGGTCGCGCAGTTCACCGACCGATTTGATGTAGCGCTCGAGCATCAGCTGCCGCTGATAACAGGCCGTACGCCAGGTGATCTCCGGGGTTACCGAGGGGTTGCCATCGCGGTCTGAACCAACCCAGGAGCCAAAGGTGCAGAAGGCATCCCGGGGCGGCTCCACATCCGGATAGCTGACGCCCAGGGCCGTGCGAATTCGCTGCCGTAGCTGGGGCATCGCATCAAACAGCACCTGCTGGAAGTAGTGCAGGGCGTAATCCACCTCATCGAGCACGGTGGGTTTGAACTGGTGCAGCTCATCGGTGCGCCACCAGAGGCGGATCTCCTCCTCCAGCTGCATCCTTAGGCTGCGGCGCTCCAGGCTGTTGAGCAGTTCGTCCTGCTCCAGCTTTTGGATCAGGTTTGCCACCCGCCTTTGCTTGTGCCGCACGGTGTGGCGCACGATTTCGGTGGGGTGGGCCGTAAACACCAGGCGTAGGTCCAGGTCGCGCAGCAGGTTTTCCAGCTGGGCCGGCGGCACATTCAGGGCCCGTAGGCGTTCAAACAATTGGCGGAAGGTGGCCGGATCGCTCTGGCTGGCCAGGGCCGGCAAAAAGGGATCGGTGTCAACGGGCTCGACCAGGGTTTTCAGGCTGTCGAGGTAGCTGTCTTCCTCGATGTGTTGCTCGAGGATGTTGACCAGCTGGAAGTAAAGGGAAAAGGCCCTGGCGGCGGCGATCGCCTCGGCCAGATCCATCTCCCGGATCAGCTGCACGATGGCCGCGGCCGCATCGGCGGCTTCCGCCGGTTCGCTGAGTTGTTTGAGGCGCAGTAGCCGCTCGGCCTGCTCAGGCGGACATTCACTGCGCAGCACGGTTTGCCACAGGTCTTCTACCAGCTCGAGCCGCTCGCCCAGCAGACGAGTCACCCGGGGGGATGGGTCGCTGGCTGGCGGGGTTGGGTTGGGCAGTTTCTGCGGCATGGGGGCCGGAAGGCCAGTGCTCGTGGAGCTGATCATCCCAAAGGATCTCTCTCCTGGCTGTCCATCAAGCGGACTTCGCTGGCCAAGATTGCGCCGATCCCTTCTCCGGCCTGATGGCGACTGAGCCAACGCATGGCCTGGTTGCCCTGCTCCAGCACATTTTGCAGGGGGCTGAGCCGGCCTGTGAGCTCCAGTTGTTCGGCCAGGGGCGCCATTGAGGCCAGCAGGGAAGCCAGCCAGTCGCGGGCAGCGATGGGCTCCCCATTGCTCCACTGCTGCAGCTGGGCATCCAGGCTGCTGCGGGCCGCGGCTTGATCGTTGGCATCGGCGAGGGCGGCCAATTCGCTGGTGCCCAGGCTGCTGGCCAGGAGCGGATCCCAGCGCCCGCTCTCCTGCCACAGCTGCTGGAGCCTCAGCTCAATAAAGGCCGTGATGGCCAGCAGGAGGTCGGGATCACTGACCAAATCGCAAATGCGAATCTCTAGGCGGTTGAGGTCATGGGGCCTGTTGTCGCCATTGGGCCGCACGGAGGTCCAGAGGTGCCGCACGTTTTGCATCGTGCCCGCCGCCAGCTGTTCATCCATCCATTCGATGTAGTGGGCCTGGTCCTTGAACAGGGGCACCTGGGCTGGAGTTAGGGGAAATTGCAGCCAGCGCTGGGAATGGGCGCCGGTGGGGGCCCCATCGAGGAAGGGGGAGCTGGCACTTAGGGCAAGCAGCAGGGCCGCCTCACAGCGCAGCAAGCGCAGGCCCGCAAACAGGGCGTCCATCGATGGGACCCCCAGGTTGATGTGCACGCTGGCGGTGACCACCCTGGTGCCATAGGTGCTCTCGATGTAGCCGTGGTAGTCGTTTAGGGGGTCTGAGCGCTCAAAGCGGTGGCTGTCGCCCAGGCTCAAGGTGCTGCCCGGCAGCAGGGTTAGGCCCCTGGGGGCAAGCCACTGGCGCAGGCGCCTGCGGGGCTCCAGCAGCAGCTTCCTTTGGCTGGTGTAGCTGGCGTCGGGGGCGGTGATGTATTCGAGGTTGCGTTGGTCGGGCTCGGTGACGAAACCCTCCAGCTCCCGGGCCGCATCGGCCGCACAGCCCACCACGGTGCCATCGGGGCGACCGGTGTAGAGCTCCACCTCGAAGCCCTTCAGCAGACGGGTCGTGCCCATGGCAAAAGTGTCTGACCCATTGGACATATTCATTGCAGGCAGGCCAGGGCCTTGAGCATGCCCCGGGCCTTGTTGAGGGTTTCTTGGTATTCGGCCTCTGGCTTGGAATCGGCCACCACCCCGGCACCGGCCTGCACCTGCACGCGCCACTCCCCATCACTTTTTGGCAGCACCACCATCGTGCGGATGGTGATCGCCGTGTTGAGGGCGCCGGTGAGATCGACGGCTCCGTAGACCCCGGAATAGGGACCCCGGGCATCGGGCTCCAGGTCGTGGATTAGTTGCATGGCGCGAATCTTCGGTGCTCCGCTGACGGTGCCTGCAGGGAAGGAGGCCATCAGGAGGTCCCAGACAGTTTTGCCCTGGGCCAGCAGCCCTTCCACCTGGCTGACGATGTGCATCACGTGGGAATAGCGCTCGATCACCATCAATTCAGCCACTTTGACGCTGCCTGCGCGGCAGACGCGGCCCAGGTCGTTGCGGCCCAGGTCCACCAGCATCACGTGCTCGGCACATTCCTTTGGATCCGCCAGCAGATCAGCCTCTAGCCGCAGGTCTTCTGCCTCGTTTTGCCCCCTTGGACGGGTGCCGGCAATGGGCCTAAGGGAAGCGTGCACTGCGCCCGTTCCGTCGCTGGCCGGTTCGGCCTTGACCATCACCTCGGGGCTCGAGCCGATCAAATACCAGCCGCCGAAGTTGAAAAAGGCCATGTAGGGCGAAGGGTTGACCATCCGCAGGCTGCGGTAAAGGTCAAAGGGATCGCGGTTGATCGTGGTTTCCAGCCGTTGGCTAAGCACCAGCTGGAACACATCACCAGCTTCGATGTGTGCGGCTCCACTGCGCACGGATGCCTCGAAGGCCTCCTGCCCCACATTGCTCTTGGTTACTAGGTTGTTGGCGATCTCGGCGGCGCTGGCGTCGTGCCATTTGAGCGGAACAATCCCCGTGGACAGGGGTTGGTGCATGCGCTGCTCCAGGGCCTCGATGCGGGCTGCCGCCGCGCCATGGGCCGTGGTTGGATCCTGGCCGCCGCTTAGGTCTGCATAGGCAACCGCCGTGATCTGGCGTTTGACCTGGTCGAAAACCAGCAGGCTGTCGGCCAGCATCCAGCAGCCGTCGGGCGGGGAGTCGCCGTCGCTGGCGTGCACCGGCACGCTCGGTTCAATCCAGCGGATTAATTCGTAGCCCCAAAAGCCAAACAGCTGGCCCACGGGCGGCAGGCCCGGCACCGGCACGGTGGCCAGGGGGGCCAGGCACTCCTGGAGCAGGTCAAAGGGGTTGCCCTCGAGCTGCTCAGAGCGGCCATCGCGCCATTGGCGCTCGCTCACCCCACCTCGGCTTTTGAGGGTCCAGAGGGGATCGCTGACCACAAAGCTCCAGCGGCCGATGCGCTCGCCCCCTTCCACCGATTCCAGCAGGGCCCCATGGCTACTGGAAGCCCCCACCTTCAGCCAGGTGCTGAGGGGTGTTTCCAAGTCGGCCGGCCAGCATTTCCACAGGGGGATGAAGCTTTTGCCGGCCGCCACTTGGTCGAGGAAGGCTTGCTTGGCTAGGCCAACGGAGCTGGACATCGGGCAACCGGTGGGCAAAAAAAACGGGGCTTTGGGCCCCGCCTTTATAGGTGCTAGTTGGTGCGAGGCCTGACGATCAGGCGTCGAAGGTGTTTCTGCCGGTGAACTTGAGGTTCGCAGGATTGGGGTTGGCGCCAATCCGACGGGGGTTGTGGCCCACCATGGGGCGGCCTTCGTTGACCTTCTCAGGGAAGACGCCGTCCTTGGGATGGAGGAATTCGGTGTCGCCGCCGGGGAAGATCCGGTAAATCTTGTAGTCCTCAATCCGGGGCTTGAACTTTGTGCGCAGTTGGGTGCCGAGGGCGAGGCACTGCTCCTTGCGGGCGAAATACATCAGGTTCTCGCCGGCGTTCATGTGGGCGGCACCGCCGGTGGGCAGCTCAAAAACCTGCTCAGTGGAGCTGGACCAGGTGATGGCGTACTTCTCTTCTGTTTCTGCAGCGTTCAGCAGGCCACCCGTGCTGCCGATGTACTTGGGAAGTTGACCGCTCAGCGCAGTAGCTGCCATTGCTTTGGATCGTTTCAAACTGAAGCTAGCACCGTGTTTTTGGGCTCCTGGCCCCTGGCGGCTGAGTCTTCACACCCGTCAACAAATCGGGAAGAAAACGGTCAGGCCATTGCCGCTGCGCTCGGTGAGACGGCCGCCCAGGCGCTCGAAGAGCCGTTGGGTGGCCTGACGGCTCAGTTGCAAGCTGCCGGTGGCCGGGTTCCAGCTCAGAACGGGCCCCACCAGCTCCCTGGAGGTGCCGCTGGTGGGGCTGCCGCCAGGAGGGTTGCCGCCGCTGGGGGAATCGGTGCTGCTCAAGTGCAATTTCAACTTTGCCCCGGCCGGTTGAAGCGCCACCTTTACCGTGCTGCCGGAGGGAAGGCTGCGGCTGAATCGATCGATCAGGCCACCCAGCATCGTCTCCAGGCGGGTGGGATCACTGAGTACGGGCGGTAGGTCCACGGCAATCTCCAGCTCCAGTTGGAGGTCGCGACGGGCTAGTTGCTTTTGCCAAATCTCCTCGAGTTGGCCCAGCAGGGCGCTGAGATCGGTGCGGGCTAGGGCATCGGGGCCTAGGGGCACTTCGCTGCCGGGCTGCCGCTGGAGCTCGGCGGCCAGGAAGATCAGGCCAAAGCGGTCGATTTGTTCACTGCATTCCCCATCGATTTGCTCAAGCCGTTGACGAACGATCGGGGGCATGTCGCCGCGCTTGAGCAGGGAGCGAATCAGGGTGCGAATCGTGGCAAGCGGCGTGCGCACCTCATGGGTGAGCGCCTCGAGCAGGGCCAGTTCACTGCTGGCTGCTTTGCCCGGGTCGCCGCCGCCATGGACCAGGGGTTGGAGGGTGACACTGGGGGCGATGGCGGCTAGGCGTTCGGCTAGGCGGGGCCAGAAGCGCAGCACCAACTGTTCATCGCTCTGCAGGGAGCCGAGTTTTTGGAGGTTGCTGCGCAGGATCTCCGCGGCCGCTGGATCGCTGGCCTGCAGACGACGGTTGATCAGGCCCAGGGCGGAGGAGAGCACCTGGGGGTCAAAGCGCACCACCAGTCGGCGGGCCTTGGCAGGGCCATCCAGGCAGAGGGCCACTTGCACCTTGGGGGTAATGACCAGCAGCAGGGGATCGGTGCCGTCGTCATCGCCGAGGGGCAGCCTTTGGAAGCCGCCCCCTGAGGGCATGCCAGTTGCTGGGCCGCGGCCGATGGGCAGGAGGCTGGAGGCTGCCGGTAGTAGATCCTCCAGTTCGGAAGGGGCCCATACCCAGCCCTGGAGCTGCTGCAGCAGGCCCGGTTCATAGAGGGCTGGCAGGGGAGCGGCGAGCCACACCCCCTGTAGGCCCTCCTGCTGGAGGAGGTCGTCCTGCAGGGTGGCCAGGGCTGCCCACCACTGGCGCCTGACGCTGTCTTCATCACCCGTTCCGGCGGGCACCCCATCGGCCAGGCTGCGGCGCAGGGCGGCCAGGCTGAGCTCGGTGTTTACCTTGCTTGGGTTTGACCCGTTTGGGTTCACCATGGCTCTGTGTTGGCCCTGCCGCGCCGGGCCACGGAGGAGCAAAAGCCCAGGGCGGCGAAGTTCACTAGCATGGCCGAGCGCCCGTAGCTCATCCAGGGCAGGGGAATGCCAGTTACGGGGCCCAGGCCAATCGTCATGAAGATGTTGACCAGTATTTGGAACATCAACATTGCACCCACCCCAACCACCACCAGCGATTCGAAATCGCTCCGGGCTTGCCTAGCGATCACCAGCAGGCGCCACATCAGCAGGCCATAGGCACAGATCACCAGCAGGCAACCCAGAAAGCCCATTTCTTCCCCCAGGGCGCTGAAGATGAAATCGGTGTGCTGCTCAGGGATAAAGCGCAATTTTGTGAGATGGCCCTGGAGCAGACCGGTGCCAAACCACTCGCCAGAGCCAATGCCGATTTTGCTCTGCATCAAGTGATAGCCGGCCCCCAGTGGGTCCTTGGCGGGATCAAGAAAAACCAGCAACCGATCGCGCTGGTAATCCTTGAGGCCGTGTAGCCAGAGGTAGGGGGTAATCAGGGCAAATAGGCCCTGGATCGCCACTACTACCGCCATTGCTACCCGTTGCCAGGGCAGGGAGCTCCAGGCCAGGTAGGTCATGAGGGGTATCCAGCCGGCCAAGGCCCAGGGCCAGCTGCCCGCCAAAATTGCCGCGACCAGCGGTGAAAGCAGCAGCACCAGCCAGGGCGTGGGCATGCCCGCCCAAAACAACATCACCAGCAGCACCGCCCCAAAAACCAAGGAGGTGCCCAGATCGGGCTGGATAAACACCAAAATCCAGGGCAGGCCAATCAGGGCGCTGGGCCGGATCAAATCCACCGGTCGCTCGATTGGATAGCGCGCCAAAACCCCTGCCAGCAGCAGGATGGCCGCCATTTTGGCGAATTCCGAGGGCTGCACATGGAAGCCGGCAATGCTGATCCAGCGCTGGGCCCCTAAGGCCGAGGTGCCGACAAATCGCACCGCCAGCAGGCTGACCACCGTGAGCCCATAGAGCGGCGCGAGTAAGGAGTTGATCCGCTCAAGGGGCAGCCTGGCGAGGATCAGGGCCAGGGCCATGCCCACGGCCGCCGTAATCCAGTGGTCGTACCAATCGGCGTAGGAGGCCTGCCTTTGGGTGCTGGCGATCAGGCCGCCGGCTAGGGCCGTGAGGCCGAGGGGCACGCCCCAGAGAATTTTGTCGACGTCGTCGTACCAACGGCGGCGTTTTTGGTCGCCCCCGCCAAAGAATTTCTGACGCCGGCCCAGCAGGCTCGCCATGGCCTTTAGCTAGGGGCCAACTGCTCGACTTGGAGCAGCTTGGCGAGGGCCTCAAAGGCCTGGGCCGTTACCGATTCGGGTGCACTCAACACCACGGGCCTGCCGTCGTCGCCGCCCTCGCGCACGGGCATTTCCAGGGGTAGTTCGGCCAGTAGGGGCACCCCGGCCTCCTGGGCCAAGGTGGCGCCGCCGCCACTGCCAAAGATCGGATACCGCTTTTGCGGCGCGTCGGGCGGAATGAAGGCACTCATGTTTTCCACCACCCCGAGCACATTTACGCCCATTTGCAAAAACATCGCCAGGCCGCGGCGGGCATCCTGCAGCGACACCTGCTGGGGCGTGGTGACAACGATCACCCCCGCCATGGGCACGGCTTGGGCCAGGCTCAATTGGGCATCACCGGTGCCAGGGGGCAGGTCGACCACCAGCACATCCCGCTCGCCCCAATTCACCTGGTATAGAAACTGGCGAATGATCCCGTTCAACATCGGGCCCCGCCAAATCACCGGTTGGTTTTCGGCAATTAGGAGCCCCATCGAAACCATGGCGATGCCGCAGGTCTCGATCGGGGTGAGCACCTGGGATGGGCCCTCGCCCTGCACCTCCGGGGTGCGATCGGCCACCCCGAGCATGGTGGGGGCGTTGGGGCCGTAGATGTCGGCATCGAGCAGGCCCACCTTGAGGCCGCGGCCAGCCAGGGCACAGGCCAGATTTACGGCCACCGTGCTTTTGCCCACACCGCCTTTGCCGCTGCTCACGGCAATCACCTTCTTGACCCCGGGGATCGGCTGGCGCTCCGGCACCTGGCCGTGCCCCGCTGCTCCATGCCCCGCTGCGCCGTGACCCGCTGCGCCGATTGGGGCTGCCCCCGCCGGCTGGCCCACTTCGATTTGCACTTCCTTGATGCCCTCAAGGGCCAGCAGGGCTGAACGCGATTCTTCGGCAATGCGACCCTGTTGGCCCTGGGCAAAGCCCGGCAGCGCCAGGCGAATTACGGCCCGCTCGCCCTGGAGCTTGGCTGGGCCAATCCAGCCCAATTCGACCACGCTGCGGCCGCTGCCCGCATCCTTGACCCCCTCCAGGGCGCCCTGGGCCTGCTCGAGAGTGGCCGCGGCATTTGCTCCAGAACTAGCCCCAGAAGTTGGCTCAGAGCTGGGCGCAGTAGGCGGCACGGATGTGGGGCTTCTAGGGCCCGTGATCCTAGGAGCCGTGACAGAGCTTCTCGATCCCTTGTCTCGGGGCTGGCTGGCCTGAAAATGTGGGTGGAACTCCCCTTGCCCCCATGGGCACGCGCTCAATGCTTAAGGCCTGGCTAAACCGCAAAAAAGCCTCGCCCCTGGAGATCCCCCTGGAGACCCCACCCCCAGACTCCCGCGCCAGGGCCAAGGCCCTGTTGATGGGCCTACAGGATTCGATGTGCGCCGGCCTCGAGCAACTCGACGGTGAGGGGCGTTTTCAGGAAGAAAGTTGGGAAAGGCCCGAGGGGGGCGGCGGACGCTCGCGGGTGATGAAGGCTGGCCGCATCTTTGAGCAGGGCGGCGTCAATTTCTCAGAGGTAGAGGGCGATCAACTGCCCCCCTCGATCCTCAGCCAAAGGCCGGAAGCCAAGGGGCAGCGCTGGTTTGCCACGGGCACCTCGATGGTGTTGCACCCCCGCAATCCCTATGTGCCCACGGTGCACCTCAACTACCGCTACTTCGAGGCTGGCCCGGTTTGGTGGTTTGGCGGTGGGGCAGACCTAACCCCCTACTACCCCTTCCTTGAGGATGCCAAGCACTTTCACCGCACCATCAAGGGAGCCTGCGACTCTGTAAACCCCGCCTATTACAAGGTTTTCAAGCCCTGGTGCGACGAGTATTTCTATTTGAAGCACCGCGATGAAACCCGCGGGGTGGGCGGAATTTTCTACGACTACCAGGACCCCCGCGGGGTGCTTTACAAGGGCCAAGACCCCGAAGGGCCCGCAGCCCAGGTGAGCAATGCCAATGGGGCGTTAGCCCAGGGCTGGGAGCAGCTTTTCTCCCTGGCTTCGGCCTGCGGCAATGCCTTCTTGCCCAGCTACGTGCCGATCGTGGAAAAGCGCCATGCCCTTGCCTATGGCGAGCGGGAGCGCCAGTTCCAGCTCTATCGCCGCGGTCGCTATGTGGAGTTCAACCTGGTGTTTGACCGCGGCACGATCTTTGGCCTGCAAACCAATGGCCGCACTGAATCAATTTTGATGTCGCTGCCTCCCCTGGTGCGCTGGGAGTACGGCTACAGGCCTGAAGCTGGCAGCCGTGAGGCGCTCCTCACCGAGCTCTTCACCAGGCCCCAGGATTGGTTGGCGGATGGGGCCCTTAGGGAGCGTTGCTCACCACATCAGGCGGTGGACTGATTGGCCCAAAGCCATTGATGTCAATGGCGAGGTTTGTGTCAGTAGGCGGCTGTTTTAGGCCGATGTGCAGGGCATTGACGATCCGCTCGGCAATGGCCGCCACGGTTGCTTCGCGGGTCTGGGGATTGCGCAGCGACTGCTCAAGGGAACCCTCCAACTTGCCCACCTCCAGAATGGCGATCCCCCTCTTTGGGGCGCCCAGGCCATCGCGAAAGTTCCTGGGATAGGCCCCAAAGGCCGCCGCCAGGCTTTCGTCGATATTGCTGAGGGGCTTGTTGATTGGTGGAATTAGGCCCGATCCCACCCCATCTCTGCCGTATGCATCGAAGTGGATTTCCATGGCGTAGCCGCCTTGATTTACATGGGCCTTACCGATGCTCCAGGTGGTGCGTGGATCGCTGCCACTGGCAATTGATCGGCTAGGGGGGTCGTAAAAGCGCATGCTTAGGCCGCGGCTTTGGCCCAGGGCCACCACTGCCTGGGCAACCTGGAGATTCCAATAGAGCTCATCGGTCATGCCGCTCTGCATCGGCCGGGCGCCATAGAGGGAGACTGCAGCTCCTCCGGTGCCCGAGCCGCCCACACCCTGGGAATCGGAGTGGCCAGCCATCACCAGGATTTCGGTGCTCGGATGGGCTGAATTAATCCCCAACCAGTTTTTGCTGTATGGCGCCCGCGTGCCCAGCAGGGGATCGGCGCTGGCAGCCAGGTTTTGGGCCTGGGCGCCAGTTGCCAGGGCCAGGCATGCGGCGATCAAAGCGAAGCGGCTGAGTTTGGTTTGCAAGGGCAGACGCTTCATGGTTTGGCTTGATTCCAGCTAGATAGGAGAACTCAGAAGGGCCCCATCGCTGGCCAGTTGTAGCGGCTCTGCCAACTCCAATTCCAGGGCGATCAGTTCATCGCGGTGTGCCCTTAGCCGCAAACTGCAGCCCTGGCCTTCGATTTCCTTGACCAGGCGCAGATCCAGGCTTTCATCGCGCTCGGCCCGGCGGCGATATAGAAATCCGGCCAGGGGGCCGGCCAGGGCCAGCAGCAGGGGCCACCAGCCCAACTGGGGCAACAGTTGGCGGATCACTAGGCCGAGGCAGGCGGCGCCCACGGCGCCCAGCAGTGAAAGCAGCAGGGCCAGGGTCGCGCTGGAGCTCACCTGACCGCGGAAGCGCAGTAGCTGTTGCTCGGGATCGCCGCCGTTGGCCTGCCAGCCCCGGGCGGTGAGCCAAAGGCTCAGGCCCTCGAGCACCTCGAGGGCGGGCTTGCCCGAATGCACTTCAACGATCGTGGTGCGGTCCTTGCTGGCGGCCCGCAGGAAAAAGACCAGCCCGATGGCCAGTAGCAGGGTGAGCAGCAGGGTAGAGCCGGTGTTGGCCATGGAACCCATTCTGCCTTTGGCTTGCAAGCATGGGTGATCCCCGCCCCTTTGCCGATGGCCGCGCCCTCCCCCGCCAGCAACCTGCCAGCCCCCGCCCGTTTCGCTGTTTTTGATGGGGACCTCGATGGCGAGTGGGCGGCCCTCTATGCCGGAGCCCGGGCCCTGGCGGTGGATACCGAAGCGATGGGCCTGATCCATGGCCGTGATCGGCTCTGTCTGGTGCAGATCTGTGATGACCACGACAACGTTTGCTGCATCCGGCTTTCCAGGGGCCAGGACGGCGCCCCCCTGCTCAAGGCCCTCATGGAAAACCCAGCGATCGAGAAGGTTTTTCACTTCGCCCGCTTTGATGTGGCGGCCTTGGCCGAAAACCTGGCCATCACGGTGAATCCAATCTTTTGCACCAAGGTGGCCAGCCGCTTGGGCCGCACCTACAGCCCTCGCCATGGCCTCAAGGAGGTGGTGCAGGAGCTGGTGGGAGTGGAGCTCGACAAGCAGGCCCAAAGCTCCGACTGGGGCCAGGTGGAAGATCTTAGCGATGCCCAGCTGGCCTATGCGGCAGGGGATGTGCGCTACCTACTGGCCGCCCGCGACCGGCTGGAAACAATGCTCAAGCGGGAGGAGCGTTGGGATTTGGCCGAGCGCTGCTTTGGCTGCATCCCGGTGTTTGCGGAGCTGGATCGCAACCGCTTTCACCTGCTCTTTGAGCACTCCACCGGCGGCAACCGCTGAGCCTGAGTCTGGGCCTGGTTGGTTGAGTTCAGTCTTCAACCATGAACTTGTCGTCGTTGCCGACGGCTTCTAGCAAGGAGGTAAGTAATTCATGGTTGTTTTCGCCACCGGCCAGGGCCTCGGCCAGGAGCTGCTCGGCCAGGGCCAACTTGGCCTGGCTATCGCGGATGTCTTGCTGGGCGGCCCTGACCTCCACCTTGCGACGGGCCGAGGCCAGGCTGATGCCCAGTTGGCTCGCCAATTTGCCGCAGGCTCCGTTGTAGGCCCGATCGGGAATGCCAGCCATGGCTTGAGGAGCCCCTAAGAGATCAGCATCATCCCAGCCGGTCTGATGCCAACAACCGCTCGGCCACTAACCCGGCCAGCTGGGCGCTGCCGCCAGGGCCCCCCATCCGTTGGCGACCGCGGTTTCCCAGTTGCTGGCAGAGGGCCGGTTCCGCCATGAGCAGGGCCAGCCTTTCGGCTAATTCCCGGCTTCCGTGGCAGGGCAGCACCGCTCCGCCCAGCAGACGACTTTGGCGGCGGGCAAAGGGGGCCTTGAATTGGGGGCCTGGCCCTGGCAGGGAAAGCACCGGCACCCCCAGGCCCACCAACTGTTCGGTGGCCGTGCCTGCCGTGGCTAAGCCCAGCTCTGCCCAGGGGGCCCAATGGTTAAAGCAGCCGGGGCCGAGCACCAGCTGCAGGGGTGCCCTGGGCCGCGGCAGCTCCCAAATCGATTGCTGCAGCAGGTTGTCGCTTCCCCGGGAGTCGTTGGCCCCCTGCCGCCAGCCAGCCTGCTGCAACAGGGAGGCCCAGGCGGGGGCGTCGGGTTGGCTGCCGCAGGCCACTAGCACGGTGGTGGGAGCTGGTAGTTCAGGCAGCAGCTTGAGGGCAGCGAGCAGTCGGCTGGCGTTGCCCAGGGCCTCGGGCATCCGGCTACCCGGCAGCATCAAAATGCGTCGCTGGCCCCTAAGCCAATCGGGCAGGGGTATGGCAGCAAAGCCATCCATCATTGGATTTCCCGGCGCCAGTGCGTTCAGCCTATGGCGCCTGAGGCCCCGGGCGGTGAGGCCATCCCTTACGGCCACCAGCCGGCAGCGCCGCTGGCCCATCAAGGCCCATTCCCAGGGGTCCCATTCGCTGCCTTTGCAGCGGTGGTAGGCATCGGCCCAGGTAGATCGCCCCCAGCCCTGGGGGGGGGCGGAGGCCCAGGTGTAATCGCTCTTGGGGGTGCCGATGAAGCCAAAGGGCGCTCCGCTCAAGGATGCCAACAGCAGGGGCCAAAGGTCGCCAACGGCAAGCACGGGATTGCCCGTTTTCCCCCAGCGCCGCACCAGCTGCCACTGGCGCCAGCTCAATAGGGGCAGTCCGGCGGCTAGATCCCGGCCCAGGCCGCCCAGGCTTTGGTTGCTGAAGCCACCGCTGGGCAGTTTTTGCCTCGCTCCGACCAGCTCGAGGCTGCCATTGCGACTGGCGGGACCAAAGACTTCGCCCTCCCCCACCAGGGGCAGTACCGCAATGGGCGGGCAGCCACCGCGCTTGACCAGGGCTTCGATCACCCGGAGGGCTATCAAATCCTCCCCGTGGCCGTTGCTTAAGACCAGCAGGCGGGAGGACATGCCATGGCTGATACGATCCGATTAGGGGATTTTGCTCCCTGGCCGGCGGCATGGCCAAGTGGTAAGGCAGAGGATTGCAAATCCTTTACCCCCAGTTCGAATCTGGGTGCCGCCTTTGTTTAATGCGTGAGACGAGGCGCTGATTTACGCGTGCCGTTTGCTGCTTAAGTTGTGCCTGGCAAGGTGTTTGTAGCGTTAAGCGCTAGGTGCTCAATGGGGAGTTTGTGCCGCTTCTTGGAAGGTGAGCGGAAGGTGAATCTGGCGCTCATTGGGTCCTCTGTCAGGAACCCAGAACTCACCTTCCAGCGGTCAAGTCAGTTGGTGCGCCAACCAGCGTCTTTAGGAAGTCTTCTCATACAAAGCACTTAGAAGACCCACACGGAGTAAGCATTTGTGCCCATCCTGGGATCAAGGCATCAAGTACAAATGAATCAAGAGCAAACCAACCTCCCAGCAACGGCGTTGCGCTGGGATGCGAATGGAGAACTCTGCTCTGAGGATTTCGAACGCCTG
>NZ_JAGQBV010000060.1:0-11444 GCF_024345815.1 Cyanobium sp. HWJ4-Hawea
GCATCACGCTTGATCATCGACTCGGTGAGGTCGCCCACCAGGGCAAACACCGCCACCACTGCACCAAGGCCGGCCCCAAGCAAGATCCCCCAGGGCCAACCCAGCAAAACTCCGCCGAGGCTGCCAACGGCGCAGGCACAGGCCATCCCGCCCAGGGCCCCCTCAATGGTTTTGCCAGGGGAAATGGGCGAGAGGGGATGGCGGCCCCAACGGCGGCCAATCACGTAGGAGCCAATATCCGTAGCCACGATCAGGAAGCAGGCCAGCAGGGTGAGGCCCAGGCCCGCACTGGTGGTAAAGCTCCAATTCGCCGTGGCGGGAGCCAGGGCCGTATCGGCAAGATCGCGCAACTTGATCCAGTGACTGGGCAGAAAACCCAGATAAAACAAGCCAAAAATTGAGGCGGCAATGTCGGCGATCGTGCCCGTGACTGGCTGCAGCAACAGCCAGCCGCAAATCACCGCGCCCGATGCCGGCAGGATCGCGGCCGCCACATCGCCGCTAAACCAGCTGCCACCGCCGTCGCCGCTGGCGGCCTGGGTGGTGATCAACAGCAATTGCACCGCCACCAGGGTGGTTTTGGTGGCCGGTCGAATGCCCTTGAACTGGGCCATGCGGAAAAACTCCAGCAGGCCCAAATGCACAATCACACCCACGGCGGCGGTAAACCACCAACCGCCCAGCATCACCACCACAAAGCCAAAGCCCCCCGCCGCCCAACCGCTCAACAGGCGCGCCAGCGATGTGGCCTTACGGGGTTCACTGCCCATTACCGGCTTGCCCATCAACGTTCTGCGGCAATCAAAAACAGGGGCTCCGCCGCCGCCAGCTTGGCCTGGCTGCCGCGGCGCTGCATCCGGTGCACTGTCGCCTGCACCACCTGCAGATCCCTGGCCTGCAGCTGGCCAAGGGTGTCGGTGGCATCGACCAGGCCCTCCAGGCTGGCGGTGCTGATCACCAGGCGCCCCTCAGGCACCAGGGCCTGCCAAACCGCCAACAACACATCCCCCAGGGGCCGGCCCACCTCCAGCAGCACCCGGTCGGGGTTGGGGGGCAGTTGGCCTAAATCATCGGGGGCCTGGCCGGCATGGATGTGGAGATTGGCGATGCCAAAACGCTCCCGGTTGTGCTCCAGCAGGCGGATGGCATCGGGATCGCGCTCGAGGGTATGCACCGCACCCTTGGGCATCAACCGGGCTATTTCCAGGGCCAGGGCACCGGTGCCGCCCCCCACATCCCATACCAATGAATCGGCCTGGGGGCGCAGGTGGGCCAGCAGCATCACCCGCAGCTCCATCGGCGTGGGGCTGAAACCAGGGGCGTGTTCAAAGGCCCCATCGGGCAAGCCGGGGGTTACGAAGTCCCATTGGTAGGCAGGGCCCGGCCCTTGCATGCTGCCTAGGTGGCCACAACCCTCACCGTATCAGCGATCTGCCCCGGCCACAGCCGCTGCTGCTGGCTAAGCCATTCGGCGCGGGCCAGATCGATCCGCTCACCGGGTACCAGCAGGGGAATGCCCGGGGGATAGGGACAGACCGGTGCGGCGGCAAGGCGCCCCGCCAGAGCCGCCAGGGGCACTAGGGGCACCATTTCTGAGGGGGCACGCCAGGCCAGGCCCAGGTCCATTTCGGGCTCGGCCACCAGGGGCAAAGGTGGGGGCACAAAAGCCGGCAGGGGTGGCCCGCCCAGGGCAGTCCGCAGGGCCACAAGCTGGCGCCCCAATCGCCAGCGCAGACCAGGGGGCGGCCGCATCCCCAAGCAAAAGGTGAGGGTGCCGGGCTCCGGCAGCTCGGCGATTACCCCCCGCCGCATCAGCCAGTCGTCTGCCTCCAGCCCATTGATACCCATCGCAGCGGTATGCAGCACCAGGCGCAGGGGGTCGGGGCTGGACACCTGCGGCAGCTCGAGCTGCTTTAGGTGCTGGCGTAGCCGCAGCCCGCGGGCCTCGCCGCGGCGGCGCTGGCGCTGGCCAAAGGCACTGGTGAGCTGGCCGAGGGAGGCCTGGGCCGAGGCCAGCAATAGGGCGCTGGGGCTGGAGGTTTGCAACCAGAGCAGGCTCCGCTCCACCGCCCCCACCTGGAGCCGCTGGCCCTGCAGCAACAGGGCCGCACTCTGGGCCAGGCCGCCGCCACTTTTCTGGCAGGAGAGCACCACCAGGTCGGCCTGGGCCGCAAGCGCCTCCCCGTAGCCATGGGCCTGGTCCACGAGCACGGGCAGGCCCAAGCGATGGGCCAGGGCCACCAGGGCCGGCAGATCGGCGGCCAGGCCCTGGTAAGTGGGGGAGACCAGGACAAGGGCGGCAATCGGGCCCTGGGCCAGGGCGGCAGTGATTACCCGCTCCAGGTGGGCCGGATCCGGCTGCAACCACAGCCCCGTGGCCGGATCAAAGGGCAGATCAAACAGCACGGGCCGCAAGCCGCCCAGCAGGCAGCCATGCAACAGGGAGCGATGCAGGTTGCGGGGCAGCAGCACCCGCTCCCCCGGCCTTGCCAGGGCCAGCAGGGCCGCCTGCAACAGGCCACTGGCCCCATTCACCCCAAACCAGCAATGGCTGGCCCCAAGGGCCCGGGCAGTGGTGTGCTGGGCCTCGGCCACCCAACCATCTGCCACTAGGGGGCCGCCCAGCTCGGGCAATTCCGGCAAATCCCAACTGGCGGGGGGCTGGCGCAACAGTTGGCGCAGTTCCGGAGCAAGGCCCCGGCCCCGACCATGGGCCGGCAGATGGAGCCAGAGGCCCATGGTTTGGGGTTTTTGGTTTCTAGAGTCTCGCCAACTATTAGGCCGTTGCTTAGTTGGGCTCCTACTCCCCAGGTAAAGACCTGCGCTGGCTGCTACTGCGCCCCTGGGTCCTGGTCAGCCGCCTGGTGGTAGTGCTTTGGCAGCTGACCAGCCTGGCCCTGGTGCTGGTGGCCCAGGCCAACAGCCAGAGCCCTGATGTGCAAAAGCGGCTGGCAAAGCGCATTCTCACCACCCTGACCGGGCTGGGGCCCTGTTTCATCAAGGTGGGGCAGTCGCTCTCCACCAGGCCAGATCTGGTGCGGCGTGATTGGCTCGAGCAGCTCACCCAACTGCAGGACAACCTGCCCGCCTTCCCCCACGCCATTGCCCTGGCCACGATCGAGGCCGAGCTGGGCGCCCCCGCCGACCAGTTGTTTGAAAGCTTTCCCGACTACCCGGTGGCCGCCGCCAGCCTGGGCCAGGTCTATAAGGCCCAGCTAGCTGATGGGCACTGGGTGGCGGTCAAGGTGCAGCGCCCCAACCTGCCCTACACCTTGCGCCGCGACCTGGTGATCATCAGGATCCTGGCGATCACCGTGGCCCCGCTGCTGCCCCTGAACCTGGGTTTTGGCCTGGGCGACATCATCGATGAATTTGGCCGCAGCCTGTTTGAGGAAATCGATTACCACCAGGAAGCCGACAACGCCGAGCGCTTCGCCGCCCTATTTGCCAACCAGCCGGAGGTGACCGTGCCGCGGGTGGAGCGGCTGCTCTCCAGTGGTCGGGTGCTGACCACCAGCTGGATCAATGGCACCAAGTTGCAGGAACGCCAAGCCCTCGAGGCCCACCAGCTCGATCCGACGGCCCTGATCCGCACCGGCGTAATTGCGGGCCTGCAGCAACTGCTGGAATTTGGCTACTTCCACGCCGATCCCCATCCCGGCAACCTGTTTGCCCTACCCGGCAGAACCGGGGTGCTGGGCCACGTGGCCTACGTGGATTTCGGGATGATGGATTCGATCAGTGATTCCGACCGCCTGACCCTTACCGGAGCGGTGGTGCACCTGATCAACCGGGATTTCAGGGACCTGGCGCTGGATTTTGTGAAGCTGGGCTTCCTCAATCCCAAGGCGGATCTCGAACCAATCATTCCGGCCCTGGAAGAGGTGCTGGGGGGAGCCCTGGGCGAAAACGTGGGGGCCTTCAATTTCAAGGCGATCACCGATCGCTTCTCCGAATTGATGTATGCCTATCCCTTCCGGGTGCCGGCCCGCTTTGCCTTGATCATTCGGGCCGTGGTGAGCCAGGAGGGCCTGGCCCTGCGCCTGGATCCCAGCTTCAAGATCATCCGGGTGGCCTACCCCTACGTGGCCAGAAGGCTGCTGGCGGGCGATACGGCCGAAATGCGCGAAAAGCTGCTGGAGGTGATCTTTGATGCAAACGGCAGGCTGCGGCTTGAGCGGCTGGAAAACCTGCTCTCGGTGGTTGAAAACGACAGCGCCAACCCCGATCTGCTGCCGGTGGCTGGTGCCGGCTTGAAGCTGTTGCTGGGCAAGGGGGGCAGCAGCCTGCGCCAACGGTTGCTGCTCAACCTGGTGCAGGACGACCGCCTCCAAACCGAGGATTTACGGGCCCTGGCAAGTCTGCTTCGCCGCACCTTCTCGCCGCGCAAGCTGGTGGGAGGGGTGCTCAGGCAGCTGAACCCCATGGCCGCCTAGGGTCGGGCCCAATAGCAAGCGCTGCAATGGCTCTGGCCCCGATCGACCTGAGCGAAGCCGCCCAGGACCTGGCCAGCGGCTATTACGGCGACCTCGACGACTACGAAATCCTGTTGGAGTACGCCCCAATCAGCCAGCCGCCTTACCTGGTGGCGGGCCTGGGTTTTGCCATTGCGGTGCTCTGCGGGCTCACCTTTGCCAAGTTGGTTCAAAACCGCCTGGAGGGCTGGAAGCAGGATCGCCTAGCCCTGCTGCCCCTGGGCACTGCCGCCATCACCATCCCCTACGGAGGCGTGATTCTGGGGGTGACGCTTTTTATCGGCGGCAGCCTGCAGGTGTTTGGCTTCTCCGCTGGAGTGGCCCTGCTGGTTTCCTTCGTGCTCTCCTTGGCCACGGGCGGCGCCCTATGGGTGCAGCTGGAGCGGCTGATGGGCCAGGTTCAAGACGGCACCTTCAGCGCCGTTGACTTCGACAACTTTGATCAGTTTTTCTAAGGCAAGACCAGCTACCGCCTCAAGCCACCAGATAGCCAATTAGCTCCGCCGAACGGCGGCGCAGTTCTTCCTGGGCCCGGCGCTCGAGGCTGCGGGTTTTGTCGCGGCTAATGCCCAATTCCTTGGCGATGGCGCTGAGGCTCATCGGTTCTTCCAGGCCAATTCCAGCCGCTAAGCCTGCCGCTATGCCGCCATTCATGCCAGCCGCACCAAGCTCACTGCCCGTATCGATCCCATAGCGCATCTTTAAAACCCTTCCCTGCAGTTCTGGCAGTTGCTCCAGCAGCGCCCGCAGGTCTCCCTTCAAGCATTCACCGTTCAGTTGATCCTCTGGCAGTTCACCATCGCCCGCCAGTAAATCCAGCAGTTCGGTGTCGTCGCCATCTCCCACCTTTGTTTCCAGGCTCACCGGTTGGCGCGCCCGGCACAGCAGGTCCTTCACCTCCTCCTCCGGCAGCTCCACGTAGCTCGCCAACTCCGTCACTGTTGGGGTGCGGCCCAGCTCCTGGCTCAGTTCCCGTTGGCCCTTTTTCAGCTTGTTCAGGGTTTCGGTGATGTGGATCGGCAGGCGGATTGTTCTGCTCTTCTCAGCAATCGCCCTGGTGATCCCCTGGCGGATCCACCAGTAGGCATAGGTCGAAAACTTATAGCCACGGGTGGGATCGAATTTCTCCACTCCCCTCACCAGGCCGATCGTTCCCTCCTGGATCAGATCCAGGAGTTCCATATTCCGCTTGGTGTACTTCTTGGCCACACTCACCACCAGCCGCAAATTGGCAGCCACCATCCGCTCCTTGGCCCGGCGGCCTCCCTTTAAACGCTTCTTTAAAAGGGCAGCTTCCATGCCCGCAGCAGCAGCCAGTTGGTCCTGGCTGGGCTTGGCACCAAGCTTCTGCTCCAAGTCCTGTTCGATCTCCTCAATCGACATGAGCTCCTGCACCTGGCGGCCCAGGGTGATCTCCTGCTCATGGCTGAGCAACGGCACACGGCCGATGTCACGCAGGTAGGAGCGCACCAGGTCGCCGCCCCCATCGCGGGAGGAAGCATCGGGGCCGAGCACGGGCAGAGAGGGCATCAAAACCCGGGGGTTACGAAACTAATTTGGTTCGTAAAGGTACCATCAATTCACCGCGCTCCAACATGGCTGGATGGCCCGAGAGCGGCTCCAAAAATTGATCGCCGCCGCCGGGCTGTGCTCGCGCCGCAATGCCGAAGTCTGGTTGCGCTCTGGCCAGGTGCTGGTCAATGGCAGCGTTGCCCAGCTGGGAGATCGGGCCGATCCCGATCTCGATCAAATCAATGTGCAGGGCAAGCCCCTGGCCAAACGGCCCGACCCCCTGTTGATCCTGCTGAACAAGCCAGCGGGCGTGGTCTGCAGCTGCCATGACCCGGAGGGCCGGACCACCGTGCTCGACCTCCTACCCGACGATCTCAGCCAGGGCCAGGGCCTCCATCCGGTCGGCCGCCTGGATGCCGAAAGCCGCGGGGCCCTGTTGCTCAGCAACCAGGGCGACATCACCCTCAAGCTCACCCATCCGCGCTACGGGCACCACAAGACCTACCTGGTCTGGTTGCGGGGCGAAGTAAGGCGCACCCAACTAGAGCAGTGGGCCCGGGGCGTGGAGCTCGATGGCCAAGCCAGCCAACCTGTGCAGGTGAGCATCCAGCAAACGCGCCCCAATGCCACCTGCCTGGAGCTGGTAATGGGGGAGGGGCGCAATCGCCAGATCCGACGCACCGCAGCCCTACTGGGCTACACCGTGCTGGATCTCCAGCGCCTGGCCATTGGGCCGATTGGGTTGGGGGAACTGCCGGAGGGTCGCTGGCGGCGCCTTGATCGCCAAGAATGGCGGCTATTGGCGCAAGCCCCCAATTAAGAGGATGCAACCGGAAGCGCCCAACGATCCCCTCCTGGCGCTTGGGGCCCAGCTGCGGGAGGCCCGCGAACGGCGGGGCCTTAACCTGCGGCAATTGGCGGAGGTCACCCGGATTAGTGCCGCCGTATTGGAGGCCCTGGAACGGGGCTGGGGCGAAAGATTGCCGGAAGCCACCTACCTGCGCACGATGCTGTCCCTGCTGGAGGGCCAGCTAAACCTGCCCGCCGGCTGCCTCGACGGCGTGCTGGCCTACGCCGGCGACCACGAAAACGAAAAGCCCACCGGCCTGCGGGCATTTCGCCTGCGCTCCCGCGCGATCACCCTCGGATCGATCGACGTCTTCACCAACTGGCATGGCACCTGGATCTATGGGGCGCTGAGCCTGGGCCTGCTCTACGGCATCAACCTCCAACAACAGAGGCTGGCCGCAGAGGGATTGCTGGCCCTGCAGCCGGTGCCACCCCTCAGCGCGACCCAGGCCCGCCAGCTCGCCAAACCCAAGGGGGAGCAACAGCTGCTGCAGCTCTACCCCGACCTACGGCCCCTGGAACTGGCAGCCAAGGGCCAGGCCCTGAAGCTGCTGCAGGCGGAGGCCCGCCAGCCCAGCCGCGGCCAGCCAGGCCAACCGGGCCAGCTACGGATCCAAATCAGCCAACCCAGCCAAATCACCCTGGAGAGCCAGGGCGGGGTGCGCAGCAAACTGCAGGCCAGCCAGGGGGAATTGGTTTTGCAGATCAGTCCCCCCTTCCGGCTCAGCCTCAACCCCGCGCCCAAGGCAGCTGGAACGATCGAGTGGAACGGCGAGGTGCTCCCGCCGCTGGATGGGGGCAAACCTGATGGGGGCAAAGCGGGTGCGGGCCAAGCGGATTCGGGCCAAGCAGTATTTGCCCTACCTGCTCAGCCGCGGCCGTAGCGACCAGCAGCCTGGCCATAGGCCTGCAGCGCACCTTCCAAGCTCGAAAGGGGTTGGTTTAGCCGCCAGGTCCAGTTCCCAGAGCTGGTGCCGGGGGTGTTGAAGCGGGCTTCGTCGCCCAGCTCCAGCAGATCCTGCAGCGGCACCACCGCCAGGTCGGCGGAGGTGGCGAGGGCCAATTCCGCTAGCTGGCGGGCAGGGGATTGCACCTGGGCAGCCATTGCCTCACCAACCCGGCCCTGGGATTCGGGGTCCAGTTGTTGCCACCAGCCCTTGGTGGTGGCGTTGTCGTGGGTGCCGGTGTACACCACCCAGCGGCGCCCCTTGATGTTGCTGGGCAGGTAGGGATTGGCCTGGTCGCCATCAAAGGCAAATTGGAGGATCTTCATCCCCGGCAGGGCAAAACCATCGCGCAGGTGCTCCACCGGCGGCGTGATCACCCCCAGGTCTTCAGCGATTAGGGGAAGCCGGCAACCCAGGGAGAGCCAAAGCAGGCCCAGCAGGGGCCAGCCGGGGGAGCGGCGCCACACCCCGTGCTCAGCAGTTGTGGCTCCCCCAGGCACGCACCAAAAGGCCTGCAGAGCCCGGAAATGGTCGAGCCGCACCAGATCAAAAAGGGCCAACTGGCGCCGCAGCCGGGCCAGCCACCAACCAAAACCCGTCAGCCAATGGCGGGGCCAGGCGTAGATGGGGGTGCCCCAAAGCTGGCCGGTCTCGGAGAAGTAATCCGGCGGCACACCGCTCTGGGAGCTCAAGCTGCCATCTGCAGTGACAGAAAACAGGCCGCGGTGGCACCAGACATCGGCGCTGTCATGGGCCACATAGAAGGGCAAATCCCCCACCAGCCGCACCCCCTCAGCCTTGGCATGGCAGCGGAGTTGGTCCCATTGGCGCTGCAACTGCCACTGCACCAGGGCTTCAGCCAACAGCTCCGGCCGATGCTGCCGCGCCAACTGGCGCAGGTCCTGGCCCCGGCGCTGGGCCAGGGGCTGGGGCCACTCCCACCAGGGACGGCCCGCCTCAAGGCGGCGGATCACCACAAACAAACAGTGGTCGTCTAGCCAGTGGCGCTGCTGGCGGCGCCAGGCCTGGAATGCCCGCTGGCGCCTTGCCCCCTGGCCAGCCCAGCGCCGTTGCAGGGCCTCGCCCAGGGCCTCGATGCGTCCAGGCAGGCCCCCCAAATCAAGGCGGCCTGGATCCTCAACAGGCAGCTGGTTCAAGGCCGCCAGGTCTGCATCGGTCAGGAAACCCTCAGCAGCCAACACCTCCCCATCTAGGAACCAGGGATTGAGGGCCGAACCACTGGGGGAGCTGTAGGGGGAACCGGTGCCATCGGGGGGGGCCAGGGGCAGCAGCTGCCAAACCCCCACCCCATGGCGGGCCAGCAGGCTGATCCATTCGTGGGCCGCCGCCCCAAAGCTGCCGCAGCCACCGGGGCCCGGCAGGGCCGTGGGGTGGAGCAAAACGCCGGCTTGTCTCATGGATTGGCCTGTTTCATGTAGTTGGGAGGCGGTAACGGCCGACGATTTTTTTGGCAAAGGCCGGGATTTGGGCCTCGGCCTTTTCAGGATGGTGCCGCCGCAGCCAAAGGGCATTGCGGGTGAAGTGGGAATCAATAGAAAAGCGGCCGTATTCGAGGCCCCTGGGGCCCACATTGCGCACGATGCAGCCCACCAGCTCTGCCAGCCACATCGGCAATTTGAGGGCCTTGTCGTAGGCGTCTATGCCCTGTTGAACCGCCGCCTGGCGCTTACCCCGGCTGGTGGTTGGGGCCACATCGAGCTCGGCCTCCACCAGATCCAGCAGCTCCTGCCCCCTGGGATTGCGCACGGTGAGCCACTGGCGGCCAAAGGTGGCGCCCATGTAACCAACCACCAGGTCGGCCCCGGCATTGGTGTAGTCAAAGCAGCTCAAACAGCTGGGCGCAAAGACGTCCTTGAGCTTGGGGGTGTCGAGCCCAAAGAAAGGCACCGTTTCCTCGGTGCCATCGCTGTGACGGAAGTGGATCCGGAAATCCTGCATGAACTCGTAGTGCACCACGGTGCCGGGGGAGCGACTGGCGCTCTCCAGGAAGGTTTGGAGCCCCTCCCGGCTGACGTTGTCGACGCAGGGCAAGCCGAGCACGTAGAGCTGATCTAGGGGCAGGCTGGCCTGCACCGCCCGCAGGGCCTGGATCTGACAGCCCACCCCAATCGCCATTAGGCGTCGAATGCCACTGCCTGGCAACTGCTCCAGCACCTCGAGGTTTGGCGAGAGGGTGGGCTTGTTAACCCGGGCCGCCATCACCTCCTCAGCGGTACGCGCCAAAACCGGCACGGGCGTGAAGCGGTCGTCTGGGCTTTGGCCCACACAGAGCACCGCATCCACCAGGCCAGTCTCCAGGGCCCGCACCCCGATCCGACTGACAATGCCGGTCCACTGGGCGCCCTCAATCGGCTGCTCGAGGCGAGCCGTGAGCATCCGCTGACTGACGCCGAAATAGAGCTCGTCTTCGTTGTCGAGGTCGCGGCTACGGCCATGGACCCGCTCCTCCATTGGCTCGATCTGCTGGTTCAAAAAGGCACAGGCCTGGCGCACATAGGCAACCCAGCGGCTATCACAAAGACCGCACTGGCTGCAGAGATCCTTGGCCGGATAGGTGCTTCCCTTCGCCAAGGGCTTGGCCCGCTCATGGGGAGCTCTTGAAACCATGGCAGCCCTAACAGCTCAGCAAAGCTATCGGGTGTGGGGCTGGGGAGCTGGGCAGCTTGCACGGGTAGCTGGGTCAAAGTGGTGCCACCTCTTGATCACGGGCGCCCCCAGCCCCGCCATGGCCCCCCGCTCCGCCCAACCCAAGGAAGCCGAAGCAAAGATCGCCAAAGCAAAGGCCGCCCAGAAGGGCTCGCGGCGCCGGCGCATCGCCACCCGTCTGGGTGCTGCCGGCCTGGGCTTGATCGGCGGTCTCGGCTTGCTGGCCCTGGTTTGGCCAGAGTCGGATCGATCCCTAGATGCCCTCAAAAATCTCAACTCCGCCGATTTGGCCAAGGCCCCGATGCGACCAATCACCCTGCTGGTGATTGGTCTGGATGCGGAGCAGGTCGGCGATGGCCTCAACAATGCGGCCCCCTTGGGGCCCGCCAACAACGATGCCCTGCTGTTGATTCGCATCAATCCCCAGGGGCCACTGCAGGTGCTGACGGTGCCCACCAGCCTTGGGGTTCAGCTGCCAGGCCAAAAGGGGCCCCTGCCCTTGGGCAAGCTCTACCGGCTGGGGGGAGCCGCCCTCAGCGCCGATGCGGTGCGCGAACTGGTGGGCCTGGGGCCCCAAGAACCCGAGCGCTACCTGGTGATCAGCCGGGCGGGGCTGCGCAATCTGGTCGATGGGCTGGGGGGCGTGAATGCCAACCCGCCGATGGAAATGCGCTACGGCGACAGGAAACAACAGCTCAAAATCAAACTTGACGGCGGCCTGCAGCAACTAAACGGCCGCCAGATCGAGCATCTGGCCCGCTTCCGGGACCCCTTGCGCCCAGATGAAAGTCGCCAGGAGCACCAACAGGAGGTGGTCAGCTCCCTGCTGCAGGAGATGGCCATTCAGGAGCAACTGGTGCGCATCCCCGGGTTGGTGAGGTCCTTGAAGGGGCAGGTGGGAACCAACCTCAGTGAATCCGAAACCCTGAGCCTGCTGGCGGCGGGCCTGGCAAACCCGGAGGGGGTCGAGTTTTCATCGATCCCCCTGGCGCCC